>NZ_JBGCCN010000003.1 GCF_041261225.1 Streptomyces sp. V4I8 | reverse complement strand
TCAGAGCGGCGGCTTGACCAGGGAATACGGCAAACGTTTCGGTGTTCGCGCTGTTTTTCGAACGATGAATGAGCCGCCACGGGGGGCCAGGGGCGTGAGTGAGTAGCGGTAACGTACTCGCCCACTCACTCACGACCCCGCTCCCGCGGTCCGGCCGTTGTCAGACGTACTGGATTTGCCAGTTCACCCAGTTGGCATAGGGGTCGGCCGATTTGAGGTTGAACTGCTTGCGGGAGTCGCCGTCACAGACGGGGGCGGTGAGCTTGGAGTCGACGTGGTAGCCGTTTCGGTACCAGTCGAAGCGCATGACCACGCAGTGGTGGTCCTTCCAACGGTCCTCAACCCAGCCCTTGACGTGAGAGGGGACCCAGCAGGGCTGCCCGGCCGAGGCTCCCCATTGCATGGAGAACGCCCAACCCGAACCGCACCAGGTAGCCGGCGAGCTGCCCTGATCCGCCATTGCGGTTCCCGACGCCGCACCTGTTGCCATGAGCGCGGCCGCGACTGCCGCTATGAACGTGGATCTGCGTCGCATGAACTGACCTCCGTTGTTTGACGGTTGGACAGATATTCGACTTGTGCGCGGCACATCACAGCACGTGAGATCGGATCTGTCCCAGACCTCAATCTGGTCATCGCTGAAGACTGGCCCAGGACGGCGGAAAAACGCCGCCGCACGGCGTTGTCCCGGTCGCCACGGGAGTGACTCACGTCACATAAGAATTTCGCATTTGTGCGTGCGGACCGAGCCGCTCTCGGGTCCAAAAAGTATCCCGGAAGTTCTCCGTCCGAAGCAGAAACGGAGCCCCCATGAACCGCCCCACTGAGCCAGACACCTGCGCACGGCTGATCACCGTGCAGAACAACCTGGTCTTGGTTTCCGCCGCCATTCGACGTACTACGGCGGATCCGTCAGCCCTCTCCATCGCCATTCCGCGTTCTTCCCCCGAGGCATTCTCCCGAGCGGTCGCTTCCACGGCCGACACAATCTGGACTCGCTGACCGCGCCCGAACTTACGCCTGTGCAATGAGCGGCCGGGCTCCGCGAGATTTTCCCGCGGGGCCCGGTTTCTGCTGTCTTTCCGATACGGTCACCAAGACAGGGGGTTACTGCGAGAGGCGAACGTCGTTGATCACGCGAACGCCGTTCCGGGCGGGACGGCCCCTGATCAAGGACGCCTTATGACACGCACTGATGCACGCACCCGCGCTTTGGGTCCCACCGCACTACTGACCGCTGCTTGCCTCTTACTGACCGTGCCGCCCGCTTACGCCGCGAACCCCGCCGGGACCGCGTCACTCGGATCGGTCGACATCGCCACAGAGGATCGGGCTCCCGTGGTGATCCGCTCGCTGGCCCGCTGCGATGCCAACGGCCCAAGAGCGCGCACGGCTGCGGCTGGGGCCGTATCCGCACCGGGTATCAGGTTCGGCGGCGGAAACAGCAAATGCACCACATCGGTTGATCCCGTGTCAGGCGAGACGACGACGAAGTCGGAGGCCGTGGGCAAGAGCTTCGAGCTCAGCGGCCTGCGCTCGGTTGGTGGACCCGCGATCAGAATCAGAGACTTCAGGGTGACCTGTATCGCCACATCCCATGGCACTCTGGCCGACTGGACCATCAACGGACTGTCGGGAATCTCGGGCTTGCCGGATTACATCCCGGCCAACTACGTGCATCCCATCAGGAGGAAATCGGACGGCACGCTTCTGGCCGAAGCCGTCTTCAACGAGACGACCCGGCCCAAGGCCGACGACGGCCGCATCGACCTCAACGCGCTCCACCTCAAGTTCCTTCCGGAAAGCCGGATCACCGGAGAAGTGATCGTCGGCAGGGTGGCCTGTTCACCGACTGACTGACCGCCTCATCCGGCGGCGACAGCCGGGTCACTCACCCCTCCGCCCGGCCCCTTCCGTCGTAAGCGTTGGCCATGGTGAGGCGGAACGTCGGTCGCACGTGAACTCTCCTCTGGGAGCTCCCGGCCGTGTGCGGCCACTCGGCGTGCATCCTCCAGCCGAATCCGAGCTCCGCATGGTCCAGTACCCGAGCCGCCGCCCTCGGCGCCGCTACCGTATGGAGACCGGGCGAGGGACGCGAAGCCGCGAACGCCCTCACTTTCCGAAGTAGTGGTCGAAGGACCGGTTCCCCGGTTCTCCCTCCTCAGGACAACGCTGTGCTCGACAAGCACCTGGCACCGCGGACCGGGGAGCGGGGGTTGCGATGCCGCGCCCGGCGCATAGAGAAGGCCCTTGACTGCCCGGCCCGTTACCACACGGCCTGCCGCGTACCGCACTGCGCGCATCCGGCGTCCTACGAGGCCGGCCGAGCGCGATCCGACTGCGACGACTCGCCCGGGCTGAATCCTGGTGCGGCTGGGGAGGAGCCCTCCTGGCGGAGGCTGTCCAGGGCTGAACGGAGGAGGAGGGCTCTCGGATGGGTGGCCACAGCACAGCGCGGGTGACCGAAATGCATAATATGTCCCATTAAAGGAGCTAGTTATAAGTTCCCCCTAAATGAGGAGGTCCTGTTGTACGACAACGGTTCGCAGCTTGCGGCGACCGGTGCCGGCGTGTCTGTTCTAGGCATGACGCTCGGTCTTGGCTGGTTCACACTTCTCGCCGCGACTCTGGTTGTGGCCGGCTTAGTGGGCGTGACCGCGCTCACCTGCCGCAACGGGCAGAGCTGAGAAGGGGGCGGGGTCATGAGGCTGAGACACTCAGGCCGACCCACAGATTCAGGCCGACGGTCGCGGCAGTGGGTCCCGGTCCGGCAGTGCAGACTTGTGCGCTTGTGTGACTGCCCGCGGCGGCCAACCGAGCAGGGCGCACCGGCCCGCGGCTGGTGCGACTTACCCCTCGGCGTTGCCGGCCTCGCCCCTCAGCTCACACCTCAGGCCGCGGCCGGATCAGTCCGGCCACGGCCTGAGGTCATGTGCCGCCACCGCGGCATCCCGCCGGCCCGCCCAGGCGGCGCCCCCAAAGACTGCTGGAGCGGAAAGGGCCTGGGGCACAGATGAGACGTCATCCAGGCTTATATGTGACGATTCTCGGCTTATGGCTATGTCTTCTGGCATTGTTCATCTGGCAGTTCGAGCCGGAGACGCATCGGGCCTTCGCACAGTCCACCGCGATCGGAGTGACGGTCGTGGCCAGTGGCCTGTTCATCAGCTACTTCTGGCTCAACGGCATCAAGGATCTCCTCTACACCCTCGCTTTCCACCGTTATCGCGACCAGCTGCAGCCCAAGGTCCCCGCTCAGACGCGAGCCGACGGCAACTGGCCGAGGACCATCCTGGTTTACTGCACCTGCGACGATTTCTGCGCGGAGTCGCTTGAGGCTTCGATGCGGCAGGACGCCCCGATGGTGACCACGGTGATCCTGGACGATTCAAAAACCGATGAGTTCCGCCGTCAGGTGGATGAGTTCGCCGCCGACCACGGGGTGGAGGTGATCCGGCGCACCGACCGCGTAGGGTTCAAGGCGGGGAACCTCAACAACTTTCTGCGGCAGGCCGACTTCGACTACTTCGTCATTCTGGACAGCGACGAAATCATCCCGCCGAACTTCGTGACCCGTTGCCTGGACTACTTCGAGCACTACCCGAACGCGGGAATCGTGCAGGCCAACCATGTGGCCACCCGTAATCGGAACACGTTCATGCGCCGCTTCCACCCCGGGGTCGCCTCACACTGGCTCGCCTACCAGTGCGTCAAGAACCGGTTCGGTTTCCTGTCCTTGCTCGGGCACGGCGCCATGGTCAGTGCTTCCTGCTACCGTGCGGCCGGCGGCTTCCCCCACCTGGTCGCGGAAGACCTATGCTTCAGCATCGAGGCCCGCGCCGCCGGCTATCTGACCGTGTTCGCACCGGACATTGTGTGCGAGGAGGAGTTCCCGGTCTCGTACCTGGCGTTCAAGCGGCGCCACAACAAATGGACTCAGGGCAACATGGAGTTCATCAAGAAGTACACATGGCGAATCCTCTCCAGCCCTATGCGCTGGTTTGAAAAGATGGACATCGTCATGTTCAGCTACAGCCTGCCGCTAACCAGCCTGTTCAGCCTGTACGTCGTCATCAACGTCATCGTCTTGCCCGCGCTGAACTACTCCGTGCACTGGCCACTGTGGATGCTCGTCCCGACAGTGCTGTTCATCGTCGCCCCGATGCTCAACGACATCCTCAGCCTGCGCAAGACCATGCGCGCCGGCGCACTTTCCTCGTATTTGCTGCACACGGTACTGCTGTTCGGCTCAATGTTCTTCACCAGCCTGCGCGCTTCCTTCAAGTCGCTGTTCGGCTCATCGGTCTTCCTAGTCACCCCGAAGCAGGGGACACGCGTCACCTGGCGCCATGCCGTGCGCTCCAACTGGCCGGACTTGCTGTTCGCTGTGGCACTCACCGCGACATGCTTGTGGTTCACCCACAGTGTTCTGCCGGTTCTGCTCATCACCGTGCCGACAACAGCCGCTCTCTATCTGGCCCGTATGCACATGCGCGGCAACCAGCAGGTGGAGGCTGGTCGGTGAGCCGCTCGTCCCGATGGCCGCGTGTGGTCAGAGTCCTGCTCGCCGCCATATCGGGTGTGGCCGTGACTGTCGGGCTGGCTCTGGGCGGTTATACGGCCTGGCTGGTCTGGGGTACCAGTCCCCAGCCCAGCCAGGCCGAGCAGGCGCGCACCGCTCAGGTCGAAAAGGATCTGAGGCGCAGGGCTCCCTCGCCGCATGCCGGCCCGGATACTCCCGCGGTGATGCGCATCCCGGCCCTCGGGCGCCGTTGGGCCTATCGCGTGTACAACGGCACGACCGCTAAACAGCTGAATAAGGGATTGGGGCACTATCGCAGCACCGCCGGCCCCGGCCAGGTCGGCAACTACGTTGTCGCCGGACACCGCTCTTCCAACTCCGGATTCGCGCCCTTCGCCGAACTTCCGGACCGCATCAAGCGGGGATCCCGCCTCATCGTGACTGCCGCGACCGGCCGCTACACCTACACCGTCACGAAGACCCAACGCGTCACCCCTGACGCCGTACGGGTCCTCCGCTCTGACCAAGGCCGCGGCGCCGATCCCCAAAAGCGCCTGATCACCCTCATCACCTGCACGCCACGCTACGGAAGCACCGGCCGCTTCATCGTCTACGGCCATCTCATCTCGCACCAAGGGCCCAAGTGACGGTCTGCTGCCGTCACTTCCGCGAAAATGGCGGTCCATAGCCACGCAAACGCCGATTACTGTCCGTGAGTGCTCATAAGTAATGCGTCAACGATGGGTGGCCTCGATATTCGGGCTACTCAGGGCCTTCTTGAGCATTGCGTAACGAATGCGCCATGGCGGTGTCAGAGGGAGTGACAGCGCGCATAACCAGAGATCCGGGGCATCAAGAGCGACAAAGGCTCTCTCCTCCCGGGTCGCTGGTTGCCGTATGACTGAGGCGTTCGCACCCTGGAGGGCTCGTCTCAGTCCCTGGCGTGGTTATGGCCATGGGATCGGCAGGCTGCGTGCGCGGCTCTTTGAAAGAAGGTGTCCTGTGGCTGCCATCCCGGACCTGCTGGCTCGGCTACTGAAGTGCCCCGTTGATCTCCTGCACGCCAAGCTCTGCCCGTGCACACATTTCAACCACATCGAGACTATCGCCGAGCTCCACGCGTCGCCGGGCGGGTCGCCCGACCGTGTCTGGCGCGGCGGTGAGCGTGACGGCTTGAGCGCGGACCGGTGATGTCCGATGAGCTTCACCCAGAAACACAAGAGGTATTACTGCCCGGTCTGCGGCACGGTGCGCGAAGCGTACAAGCACTGGTCGCAGGGGTGGATCGTGGACGGCCACACCCTCTTCACCCGTGATGCGTGGACGACACAGCGCTGCCCTGGCGGGCCGATAAAACCCGAAACAGACAAGGCTCCGTGACGTCAGGCGTGAAAGGAGGCCCCATGGAAGAGATACCGATGAGCGACATCAGGATCGAACGCCACGACCGTGTGGTGACTGTAGGGCTGGACCTGCACATTCTCAATGTGCTGAACCATGAGTTGCTGACCGAAGTCATAAACCTTTTGCGCCCGTTGGACCTCGATCCCGACGTCGGCTGCTTCGTCGTCGCCGGCCGGCAGAGGCTTTTCGAGGACGATCCCGGCGTGAAGAGTGTGACAGGAGAGGCAGCCACCGGGATGGCGGTGGACGACTGCTCCTCCCTCTGGGAAGAGTTCGCACGACTGCGCACTCCGAAGGTCGCGGCCGTTGACGGCTGCGCCCTGGGCAGCGGCTGTGAACTGGCGACGATGTGCGATGTCGTCATCGCGGGCGAGTCAGCCGTCTTCGGCCAACCGGAGATCAAACTGGGCGCCGTCCCGGGCGTCGGCGGTACCCAGCGCCTGACCCGTCTGGTGGGCAGGGCCAAGGCCATGGACTTGATCCTCACCGGTCGCGCCATGAGCGCACCGGAGGCGGAGCGCTGCGGCCTGGTCTCTCGCCTTGTGGCCAACGGCCAGGCCCTCGCGGAGGCACAACAACTGGCCACGGTGATCGCTTCCTACGGCGGCGCGACAATCAGCGCCGCCCGGGGGGCCGTCGACCGAGCCCTGAAAACCAGCCCTGGGGACGGCGCCCCCGTCGAACGTCGCGCGTTCGCCCCGTTCACCTTGGATCAGCAAGGACGGACAGGGAAGGTGCCGAACCAGCGCCCGCCCCACTTCTGGAGCTGACCTCCCCAACTTCTGGAGCTGACCTCCCCGGAAGACCGGCAGGGCCCGCCGGAAGGGATCGCGACTGCGTGGAAGGCGGTCTCGGCCTGGTCCTCCGCGCTTACCAGAGCGCGAGTTTCACCAGCGCCAAGACAGCCCAGGGGCATTGCGCGATTGGGATTGGTCCGGTTCGCCGGTCTCGTGAGTGACGTGTCGTCATGTCCGTTGTGAGGCAAGGGGCCCTGGAAAGCAGAGCAGGCACGGTGCTGGTGATCATGTGGTTGTCGAGACCCATGAGAACGAGCGAGACCGTGCCTGCCCGAACATCATCGCCCATCCCTTCCGCACTGGAGCAACTGGGCTCCCCGACTGATCCCCTCGCCTCAAGCGATGCCGCTGACCTGCGGCGTTTCCTGACCCTGGTCGCCGACCCCCGCGATGCGCGAGGTCTGCGGTATCCCGCCCTCGCATTGCTGTGCGCAGCCGCCTCGGCGGTGCTGACCGGGGCCCGCTCGCTCATCGCGATCAGCGAGTGGATCGCGGATGCCCCGCAGCATGTGCTGGGCGTCCTCGGTTTCACTGCCGATCCGCTTACCGGCCTGCGGCCCGTGCCGCACGCCGCAACCGTGCGCCGCCTGCTGCAGCGTGTGGACGGCGACGCGCTCGACGCGGCGATCGGCGCGTTTCTGCAGGCCAGAACGCCGCCCCCGGCCAAGCCGGAGACGAAGGCGGGGCCAACGCAGCGGGTGATCGCGGTCGACGGCAAGGTGGTCCGCGGTTCACGGACCGCAACGGCCGCAGCGATCCAGCTGCTGGCGGCAATGGACCACCACGGCGTGGTCCTGGCCCAGCGGCAGGTCGCTTCCAAGAGCAACGAGATTCCCTCCTTCGCGCCGTTGCTGGACGGTCTCGAGCTGGAGAACACGGTGGTGACCGCCGACGCTCTGCACACCCAGCACGACCACGGGGCCTATCTGACCAGTCGCGGCGCGCACTACGTGGCCGTCGTGAAGAAGAACCATCCCGGCCTGTACACCCAGATCAGGAAGCTGCCCTGGCGGGACATCCCGCTCGGGCACAGCACTCGCGACCACGCCCACCACCGCGACGAGATCCGCCGGCTCAAAGCGGCCGCATTCAGCCACCTCGACTACCCCGGCGCCCGCCAGGCGATCCAAGTCGTCCGGTGGCGACGCGACTTGAGCACCGGGAAACTGACCATCGAGCGCGTCTACCTGATCACCAGCCTGAGCGTCTTCGACGCCACCTGCACCGAGCTCGCCACATGGATCAGAGGCCACTGGGGCATCGAGAACCTCCTGCACCACGTCCGGGACCGCACGTTCCGAGAGGACGACTCCAAGGTCCGCACCGGCACCCTGCCCCGCGCCATGGCCTCCCTGCGCAACCTCGCCATCAGCACCTTCCGCCAGGACGGCCAGACGAACATCGCCGCCGCCCTCCGCCACACCAGCCGCGACTACCACCGGCCCCTACGAACCCTCGGTCTCACATGACAAACCCAGACAGACCTCGATCACGCAATGACCCTGCAAGACAGCCATGAAGGTGAGTCGTGCGGCGAATGTGGGTGTACGGGCGTACGGTCGCGAACATGCGCACACATCTCCGGGGCGGGGACGCGGCGGTCCTCGGCGGTGGGCGCGGACTCGGCCCTCACGCCCCAAGAGGCGCCGGCCACGTCCATCCGCATGCCAACGGTGAGGCATGGGCACGCCCATGAGCGGTTGGTTACCGAGAACGTTGCTCGCCGCACTGCTGGCCGGGCTGTGTTGCGCCAGAGCTGGGGCCACGACCGATGCAGAGCCGTTCTGGGTCAATCCCGACTCCTCCGCCGCCCGGCAAGCAGCCGAATGGCGCGAAGCCGGCCGCACGGCGGATGCCGCGCTCATGGACCGCATCGCCACCCGTCCCCAGGCCGAGTGGATCCCCGGGCCGAATCCGCAGGCCGTAGTGGAAGCCCGTACAAAGGCCGCTGCGGGCGCCGGGCGAACCGCGTTGCTGGTGGCGTATCACATCCCGAACCGTGACTGCGGGCAGTACTCGGTCGGCGGTGCCCAGGATGGCGCGGACTACCGGACCTGGGTCGAGCAGTTCGCGGCTGGGATCGGTGAGCGGGCCGCGTACGTGATCACCGAACCGGACGCGGTGGCGCAGGTCGTGGCGGGTTGTCCGACGGTCGCGGCTGCCGAACGCTATGGGCTACTGGCGTACGCGGTCGACCGGTTCAAGCGGCAGCCCAACACGCGCGTCTATCTGGACGCGGGCAATGTCGGCTGGATCCCGCAGGCCGGTCGGCTGGTCGGTCCCTTGCGGGCTTCGGGGATTGCTCAGGCCGACGGGTTTTCCTTGAATGTCTCCAACTTCGAGACAAATGAGGTGAGTCGGAACTACGGCGATCTCCTGTCAAGTCATCTGGGCGGCAAACACTACGTGGTGGACACCAGCCGCAACGGCCGGGGACCGTACGCGGGCACGGATTCGGAGGCGTGGTGCAATCCGCCCGGACGGGCCTTGAGTACTCCCCCCACGGACCGTACTGGTCATGCTCTCCTGGACGCCTACTTGTGGATCAAGTGTCCGGGCGAGTCCGACGGCACGTGCCGCGGCGGCCCGGCCGCGGGGGAGTGGTGGCCGTCATACGCCCTAGAACTCGCCCGCAACGCACATGAATGAGCTGGTCGCACGATTTGTGCCCCGCAGGGACCGAAGCGACCCAAGTGGGATCCGTGGTCCAGTGGGCCGTCCTCGCCGATCCGGCCGACTCACCGTCGATGAGTCCCCATTCCCCCCTCCGGGCTGCGGAGTGTCACGGGAAACCCGGAGGGGGAGGGCCCAACTCATGCGTATGTAAGAGGCTTCGCAGGCGGATTTATTACGCTGCTGTCGTCCAGCGCGCCGAAAAGAGCAACGACGATGCTCACTCAGCGGTGACATAACGAGACGATCACTGTGATTTATCCCGTTTTGGCCTACCCTGGTGAGGGGTGTCAACGCCAGGTTCGCCGCCGCCCGACGAGTCTCCTGGCGCGTTCCGCCCGGCAGGTGGTCCCCCTTGGCCTGCTCGGGCGGTTCGCCCTGCCCGGCTCGGCCTTCGCCGCGAATTGCCCGCATCCGCCGGCCAGAGTCGGAAAGCGCCCGCATCCCCAACGCTCATGCGTAGTTGGACAGGGAGAGTTTCTCCTCAAGGACGGTGTACGCCCATGAACTGCTGTAGCCGCCTCCTGCGCGTCCTCTACGCCGCTACCAGTGCCCTTCTTGCCGGAATCGCAGGCCTTGAACTTCGGTACGGCCCGTTGTGGACGGCATGTGTGTTCGCCGCGGCCGCTCTCGTCCCGGTTATCGCGGTTGTACGCGAGACCATGATCTGCGATGAACGACGACACGTGACGGAGGCGACGTCCAAGCGGGCCAGGTGCGGTGGTGAGGCCGTCGAGCCGATCCTCCAGGCAGCACTCGAGGCCGCGTGCTGCGAGCGCTGGTGGACGAGCCTTGGCCGCAATCATGACGCCGGCTGTCAGAAGACGAGGAGCGGCGCCGCGTAGACCTCCCCGGCCCGGTCTGTCTCTGAACGTGTGGGGCACAGGACTGGGCACACCGATGAACCCGCGCCGCGGCTGCTCTGATTGCGTCACTCTCGCCCAACCAAGTCCGCCGGGCCGGCACAGGTCGCCGTGGATGCCGTCTGCAATGAACCGTCGCCGAAGGCGCCCACCCACGTGCGCTCCCGGCCACGGGCCGAGAGGTTCCGTGCCCTGCGAGAGTCAGGCAGCGCCCTCCACGAACTCGGATCGGCTCGCACCCCCGCTCCGAGGTCGTCACGGGGCGGGGGTGCGGCAGGAAACCGCCGCTAGGAAGCGGGCTTACCCGTAGTAGCCGCTACCCGAGTAGCCACCGCCGACTGGAGCCTGCCGGCTGTTCTGGTCCTGCTGGGCCTGCTGAGCCGTCCCGGCGACCGCCGACTGGGCCCCTTGCTGCCAGGCGTTCCCGACACCGGCCCCCTGCGAACCCAGCGCATCCGCCCCCTGCTGATGCCCTGCATCTGTGCCGGCTGCCGCGTACGAAGTACCCGGTGCGGCAGCGTGGTCCGCAGCACCAGAGGTGGGAGAACCGCCCAGGGTGTGCCAACCGCCGGCAGTCGAGCCTCCCGTCACCTCGTGAGCGCTGTCCGCGGCCGGCGCATTCGGAGTCCAACCTGCCTGCTGGTATGCATTCTGGCCCTGCGTGCCCGTGGGCGACTGGGCCGGACTGGAATGGTTCGCCAGAGCGGCCTGTTGTGCTGGGGCCTGTCCCTCTCGCGCGGTCTGCTGCTGTCCCTGCGGCGCCTGCCGTTGCTTCTCAGCCGGTGTCCACTGGCCCTGCCACTTGCCGTCGACCAGCCTCCAGTCACCCTGCCAGCCGTCTCGCTGCCAGTGGCCTTCCCACTGCCCCTGGCTGTTGCGTCGCCACTCACCTTGCCAGCCGTCCTGCTGAGTCGGCGGCTGAGGCTGCTGCTTGGCGACGGGCCCGGTCTGCTTGATGGTAGGCCCGGTCTGCTTGTCAGCAGGCTCGTTCTGCTTGGGGCCGGGCTGCTGCGTGGTCGGGGTGACGGGGGTGGTCGGTCCCTTTGACGACTGGCCGTAGATCTTTGCCACGGTCGCCGTCTCATTGGCAGACGGTGTTCCGGGAGCGCCGCGGAACGCAATCGTCGGTCTCATGACTTCGTCGGGATTCCCAGGAACGGATTCCCTGCCACCCGTCGCATGGCCAAGGCCCAGGGCGTGTCCCATTTCGTGCGCGACAACACCCAGCTTCTGCTCACTGGTAGCCCGGCCGTGCCACCAGTCGGAGTTGAGCGTGACCCTTTGTCCGTGACCGCACTGGACACGTGTGAAGGTGCAGTTGTCGCCCGCCAGCCCGGCCAGGCCGCCATTGAGCCGGGCTATGTTGAAAAGCAGCCCAGGGGTGCCGCCCGGCGATGCCTTCGTGAACCACGGCGTGGTGGTGCCTGTCTGCTTACGGAGCGCCTGGTCCCAGTTCTGAACACCCTGGTGGATGATCTGCTGCGAAGCCGCATCGACACCATTCATGAAGTCCCAGGTGATCACTGGCGGTCGTCCAGTGCCCGGGCCTGTTCCATTCATGGCGGGGGCGTGTGTGCCCGAGCCGGAGGGCAAGCTGTTGACCTGCGCAGACGCGTTCGTCGCACCGGCTAACAAGCCAGCGCAAAGGGGTGCCGCGACCATGCTGCCGCGCAGCACTCGTGTCTGCGCCGCGGAAAGCTCTCTACGCGCCTTCTTATGACGTCCTGCCACGTTCCTGTTCCTTGTGTCGTCAGCCCCATCGCTCAGCGAAGGGGGTACGAGATCGGCTACCTGCCGATCGAGGGCACACGGGATCTTGATCCTCACTCCGTGGCCTCTACTGCTGTGCCGGCCTCGTTGTGTGACGTGGCCCTTGGGTGGCGGGCCCATCAATTCTCCGTTCCTCATTCGGTATTGCGCTGCGGGTTGCGGTGATCCGCCTGGCACGCATACGCCGGGGGCACAACAACGGCTCGTCCGGGGAGAGATACCCCGGGCGATGGCCGACACCGCTATGAGAACACGCCAGTTCGAAGGTCTCGCCGCCGCATGCCTGCCTCAATGGGCCTGAAATCAACCGGGCATGAGGCTCTATGTGTCACGAAGGAGATATGCCGCGAGGGGTTAATGCGCGAAATTGTACCCTGCATGACAAACGCATCTCGCGGACACTTGCAATGCGCGTTCTTGGACCAGAGTGCCCCCTTAATCCCGCTGCCGACTTATGACTCAAATCACAGACGCGGTACACCTGTTGAGACCGTAGTTGATCATTTTGCAAATCGGGCGTCTGCGACAGGCAAACTGGGCCTCGCGGCGAGCGCTCGACTCGATGGGCAGTGGTCTACCGGGTTCGGCCGATGCCGGGTGTCACCTCACGAGCAGTCCGCGACGAACTGACCGGTGGGCACTCGCCGTCGGCTCACCCCGGACCGAGGCGAGGGCTCCGGGTCTCGGTCGCTTGAGTCGCTTCGTCCTGCCGGTGACCTGGCCAGGAGGGCGGCGATGTCACCCCTTCACGCCGACCTGTCCTGCCTGCGGAACCTGTTGCGGGGCCGGGCAGCGTGCCACGCGTGGATGGTGTCGGCGTACCAAAGGGGCCTGCCATGGTCGACGTGGTCAGGCGGAGGCAGCAGACCGTGCTTGCGGTAGGACCGGACCGTGTCCGGCTGCACATCGATGTGGGTCGCGATCTCCTGGTAGCACCAGAGCCTTTGGTCAGCCACGATCGCCGCTTCGGGAACAGCGCGCGGTCCGGGCAGAGCCGGTGATGGCTGGCTGCTTGTGGCTTGAGGGGAATGGCGTCGCCGAGGTGTACCCAGCGAACCCGCATATGGTCGCGCGGACTGCGCTTCCGTGGCTTCGCCGGCCTCCCCCGCAACGCCGGGCGAGGCTGCCCGGGCGGTTGACGTCGTCCCACCCACGGTCGGTTCACCCATGCTTCCCCCTCATGGTGTTCGCACGGCGAGCGCTGAACGAAGGGCCCGCCAGCCGTCAATGGTGGGCTGCTGTGCACTGTTTGGGCGGTAGTCAGCGCCCAATCACCGAATTGAGTGACCTCGCTTCAGCGGGACATAAATCCGCGTGAACCGGGCGGGCGGACGGCCATGACGACACCGATGCCGTGGCGCGGCTTCATCCGGCTACGCGCGGACTTCCCAAGCCGTTCGCAACCAGCGGGCCGAGGTGATCGTCTGCCGAGAGGAAAGCGAGAACGGTGCCTCGAACTGCCTGTTCGAGGGTGCGGGGCGCGTCCAGTTGGAACTGCGGGCTTTGGCTACCCGTTTGTCGCTGCCAGCAACAGGCTCACAATGAGTGAACAGACAATGAGGATCAGGAGCGTGTGCTCCACCACAATGCGGTCCCATACCGACCGCGTGACCCTCGAACCAGCCCCGCACCATGCCTCCCGCCGTTCGGCAAGCACGGCTAGCTGCGCGACCACCGGGAGGGGAGATTCGGACTCACCCCCTGCGGTTTCGGATGAGTGGACCCGCATTTCGAATTCCGTCGGACCATCCGATATCAGATGGTCCGACTTCCACTCTTGACGCATACGCACCTCTCCTGGCGCCGTTCTGTTGTGGCTGCCACATTGGGGTACCTTGAGCCCTCAAGGCTTCAATTCGCCTTAAGCGCCAGGAAAACGCCACCCCGCGCTTCCCACTTGTGGATTGCTTTCATATCGGGACAACGTCGAAAGATTCACCCGGCAGGAGGATCCGACGCGACTGCCGGCGGAGAGTTCGGCCTCGCAGCGGTAACCCGCTCGGCGTGACGTCTCGGCGCCCAGGTCGTTGGAAGGAGCGACGCCGTTGCTCGCTCCATCAGCGACAAGAGCCCCGGCTCGCGCCTTGCCCGCTTCAGCCATGAGGCAGGCATCGGTGCCCGGCGTTCCAGGACCCTCTCCTCCTCCGAATGACCTGCGCCCAAGGGAGAGGGTCCGGCTCTTTTCGGTGGACGGCTCGCTTCAGGTCACCACAGGTTGACCCGTGCGTCGGCGCCCATCTCTTCGAGCGCCGCGAGCAAGAGTCGGCAGGTCTCGGCCGTGCTGTGGAGGCCGCTCAGTGGCTCACGGCAGTATGTGCCGTACTTGGCCGACCACAGCCCTCGCCACACCGCGCGCGGCACCATCGCGTCCTCCCAGCGGAGCCGGTCCAGCCACTCCTGGGCAGCCGCAAAATGGCCATGACAGCCGATGAGTTCGTGTTCGAAGACAGCGCGGTGGAAATCGGCGTCGTACGACACCAGCCTGCGGTTCAAGAGCACATCGGAAAGGGCGGGCAGCAGCTCGCCGAACGCCGGAGCCTGGGCGATGTGTTCCGGGGCGATGTCGTGCATGGCCAGCACAGCCGGGTCGACGATGGCGGCCGGCCGCACGTATTCGTCGAAGATCAGGGCGCCGCGGCGGTCAACGGCGGTGATCTGCATCGCGCAGGCGTTACCCGGACGTGCGGTCCTCACGTCGACCACCAGCAGCGAGTCGTCGGCCAGCAGGTCACGGGCCCAGCGGGCGACCTGCTCGCGCTCGCGCGCCCAGGACGCCGGGCGCCGAAGTGCGCGAATGGCGTCGTCGAGACTCGCGTACTCCTCTTGGGTGGCCAGTACGCGCCACAACGGTGCCTGGCCTTCGTGGTACTCGGCGCTCACGGTGCCCTGATACTGGCGGTTGGCGTACGCAGCCCAGATGGTCCGATTGGTGCCGGCGGGGCGGACGAACTGCACGGCATGTTCATCTACGTCGCGGGTGAACAGGTCTTGTAAGTCAGTTGGCTCGGCGAAGGTCACCGTGTTCCCCTTCCACCGGCCGGCGCCCCGGCTGCACCACGAGTGATCCATTCACCGTACTGGCCGGACGATCACGAGCGTCTCGGACACGCATGGCTATCGCGGTTACTGCTCGTCCCCACGCGAACGGCAGTGCGTGACGGATTCCCGGTGACGGTCAGTACCTGGTCATGCAGCGCGCGAGCAGACGCTCCCGCTGCCGGGCGCCGAGACCCTGGACGCGGCGGAAGGCGGAGATCTCCAGCTCAGCGAGGAGCTTCTCAGCCCGGACCTTTCCGATGCCGGGGAGCGAGGCCAAAAGAGTCCGGACCGGCATTCTGCGGATCACCTCGGACTCACTGGCGAGTACCTCGGCAAGCGAGATCCTGGCGTGTTTGAGCGCGGCCTTGACCTCGGCACGCTCGCGCCGCACCGCGGCGGACTTGTCGGAAGCGGCCCGGCGCTGCTGCGGGGTCAAAGGGGGAACTGGCATACGAAGCTCCTGCTCGTCGTACTGATCGGCCGCGGCCATTCTCGCCAACGTCCTGACGTGCCATCGGGGCCCGCACAAGGGACCGACGCACCGATCTGCGGCACGTGGTGGGCAGTCGGGATCCTTGAGGCCCCGGAATCCCACACAGCTGGAAGTTACCCGCTGTCACGACGCGTCCCCGGCCCGTCGAGTAGGGATCGAACATCTAACCGGATGGCGTCCCGCGACGTGGTGTAGGGGATCAAGACACCGGAACCCGCAGGCCAGGGACATGGCTCAGCCCGTTCCCGTGTCCAACTCACCTCATCAGCACGCTTCTTGGGCTGCCGCCTCCGCATAGATCGCTATGAGCCTCGAACCGGAAGGCGTAGCGCTTGATCCCCTACACCACGTCGCGGGACACGACCTCTAACCGAGGGTCGAGAGCTGTTCACGGCGTCAGGTCCGCACGAGTGTGACGGCTGTGCGGACCTGACGGGCCGGGAGGGAACCAGCGTGTGTCGTATAACGAGCCTGCTCCGAAACGGTTCTGCGGCCAGGTCGCCCGGTTCGGGCCACGAACAGTCCCAGTGCCTGTTGCCAGGTCCGGGTGTGCATCCGCGCAGCCAGATCCTCCGCCTGCAAGCGGGCCGCCGCCGCGTGGGCGTGCTCGTCGGCGTGAGGCAGGAGGGAGAACCAGGCGCCGCCGTTCATCGGTGCGAAAAAGGCGAAGGAGACACGCCAGCTGGGGCGGGGCTGCGTGTGATACGCGGCGAACAGCAGCCCCCGGCCGCAGAAGACAACCCTGGCGTAGCCCGGGTCGATACAGGCATGGGTGAAGAACGGGTTGCCCGCCCGGCGCGCGGCCAGCCGCACATGCCGCAGATCATCCAGGCGGAACGCTCTTTGCAGGGGCACCTCGGGGCCAGGAGCTGGACGGTGCTCCTGCCGTAAACGTCCGGAGCTCATGCAGGGAGTAACGAGCAGATGTCCCGTCCCGTGCCGCTGCCGCTCAGCGGCCCAACCCGCTCATAGCGGCGGCTTCGAACCGTTCGTCGGCCGTGAGGTCGTTGCAGTCGCGTTGAGCGGTCCGTTGATCCACCTCTGCCTGAGTCAAGGTACGGGCGCTCTTGAGCCAGTCTGCCAGATCGGTGTCAGTCATCGTTTGATCACTTCTCGGTGCACTGAACTGTCACCTATAAGACGAATCTCCATGTTGGGTGTTACGCACTTTTCCAGAATTTTGTGCCGAGCGTTCGCACCTGCGGGTGCACGCGGGCGTCCTGTCGCAGGCGGATGACGGCTTCAGCCCAGGGGGACGAATGGCACGGTGAAGCAGGCCAGCCGTTCACCCGCCCCGCTCTGGTCACTGTGCAGGACCACGGAGCCTGCCTCGCCTGCGCGGAAGGACCAACTGCCGCGGGTGCGGGCATGACCCGTGCCGTCCTCAGTCGCGGTGAAGTTGAGCCAGACCTCGTTTCCGGGGTCGACGTGTGCTGGGTCGGCGGACGGCCGGTGCTGATAGTGACCCCCCGAGTCCAGCGGGTACGGGCCGCACGGCTTTTGGTGGACGTGTGCGCCGTAGGCATAGCCCGGTTCCACACCCCGCACGCGCAGCGTCACCTCGGTCGAACCCCGGTCGCTGCGCTGCTCCACCACGATGCGCGAACCGGCGGGGACCAGGTCCTGGTTGTACGTCTTGGCGGCCGACGGAATGAAAGACAGTGGGGGTGCGAAGGCCCCCTCGGCCCTCAGCCATAAGCTGTCCCGCGCGCCCTCCGGGCCCGCACCCGTCGCCAGCACTGCCGCCGCCAAGGCGCCGGCGATCATCCCTGCCACCATCATCGCTCCGTATCCGTCAGCTGGCCCACGACCTGTTTGGTACGGCCATCGGCATCACCACCCCGGACCATGAGCGGCACGTGAGTGAACCTGGGCGAGGGCACAGGCAGCCGAGACCACCGCAAAGTCACCCGAATCCAAGAACACTGTGCGCCGTTGGACGAGGGGGTTCCCTCCCACGGATGGTGAATGATGATGAACTGGTCCGCCCGCCTCCTCTGCGTTCTCTATGTCGGCACCAGCGCTGGGCTGGCCTGCACGGCGGGCATCGCATTCGGGCATGGTCCGGTGTGGGTCGCGTGTCTTTTCGTGGTCGCCAGTGTCGTCCCCCTCATCGCCGTCACGCGAGAGAGCGTGATCGGTGAACGACGGCGTCGTCTGACGGACGAGGCCCTGCGGACGGACCGCGGCAGCGCAGTCGTCGAGTGGATTGTCGCGGGTGAGCTCGACGCCGCCTGCTGTGAGCGCTGGTGGACGAGCCTCGGTCGCGACCATGACCCCGTGTGCCGGTATCGGCTTCCCAGAGGCAGCGCCGCGTGACGATGCGCTGGTGGGCGCCACTTCAGCGAGGCTCGTCCAGCAGCCCGGCGTCGTGTACGAGGAGCGCGATCTGGACGCGGTTGTTGAGATCGAGCTTTGTCAGGATGCGCGAGATGTGTGTCTTGACCGTCGGAACACTCAAATAGAGCGCAGCCGCGATCTCGGCGTTTGTCTTGCCTTCTCCCACGGCAAGGGCGACTTCGCGTTCCCGGTCGTTGAGTCGGCCGAGCAGATCACGCGCCCGGTTGCGCCGTGTCCCATACCCCGATTCCGCCACATGTGCGATGAGTTGCTGGGTGACTGTCGGTGACAGTACCGGTTCTCCTGCCGCCACTTTCCGTACGGTCGACACGATCTGAGGCGGCGGGGTGTCCTTGAGCACGAACCCGGCAGCGCCGGCTCGTAAAGCACGTAATACGTGATCGTCTGCGTGGAATGTGGTCAGGATGATCACTTCGGGCGCGTGCCTGCGCCGCCGTAACTCCTCGGTCGCCGCCAGACCGTCCACCAGGGGCATGCGGATGTCGATCAGCACGACGTCCGGCGTGTACTGATCGACCAGCTGCCCCACTTCGGCCCCATCCGAGCCTTCGGCGACGACTTCGATGTCCGACGTACCGTCGAACATCATCCGCAGCCCCGCCCGCACGAGCGGGTCATCGTCCACAAGCAGGACGCGCAAACGGCTCTCTGACGGCCGGCCCCGGGGCTCACCCATGTGGCCAGGGTATGAGGCCGCCGGACAGGCCGCGATCCGGCGCTGCGTGCGACTCCTGCCGGAAGTCCCGCGCGGTGTGGTGCACGCTACGCGGCGTTGGCGGCGGGCCAGGGCAGCCAGGCATACAGGCGGAAGTCCGCGGAGGGCGTGGAGCCGTGTTCGAGACGGCCGCCGACCAGGGAGGCGCGTTCGGACAGACCAATGAGGCCTTGGCCCGAACCGGGGATGGCCGACCGCCGCCGGTCATGGGCCGTGTCCCTGCCGGGCAGTGGGTTGCGCACCTCGATGACCAGACCTTCCCCCGGCCGGCCGGTCACGGTTACCACCGCTCCCGCGCCCGGTGCGTGCTTGCGGGCATTGGTAAGGCCCTCCTGGGCGATTCGGTAGGCGGTGCGTCCCACCCGCTCGGGGACCGGGGCGTTCGTGACCCCCACCCTGTCCACCAAGGTCACGTCGGTCTCCGACGTCCGTGACTCGTCCACCAACCGCTTCAGGTCAGTGAGGTTCAACTGCAGACGGCCCTCCGCCTGCTCCTCGCCCTCCGCGGAGCGCAGGACGCCGATGACCTCACGCAGGTCCTCCAGGGCCTGGTGGGCACTCTCCTGGATCACCTTGGCGGCCTTTCCGATCTCCTCACGAGGGGCGTCCGAACGGAACTCCAGTGCGCCCGCGTGCACACTCAGCAGCGACAGCCGGTGTGCCAGCACATCGTGCATCTCCCGCGCCACCTCCTCGCGCGTCCGCTGACGTGCCTGTTCCGCGCGCAGTCCAGCCTCGACCTTGGCCCGCTCAGCACGTTCGTGCAGCGACAGCACAAGCTGGTGGCGCGATCGCTTGAACATGCCCCACCCAAGGGCTGCGCATATCAACCCGACCCCGGACAAGGTCCACGACATGACCTGCGGCAAGGGCGCATCGTGCAGCAGGGGAACGACAGGCGAGCTGAGGAGCGCCGGGATGCCAACGGCCGCGACGACGCGGAAGGGACGGTGCACGGCGAGGGTGTACAGCGCCACAAGTCCCGGACCGGTAGGACTGGGGTAGAAGGTGCAAGCGACGGACAGCACCACCGCCAGCCCAACCGGCCAGCGCCTGCGCAACCACACCGCGGCGCACGCGGCCACGCCCACGAGCTCGTCAGCAGTCAGCTCGGAATTTGGAACGCGGGGATCATGCGCCATCCCCCACAGCTGGCCCAGACAGAAAAGCGCGGCGAAGGCGAAAACTCCGACGTCGGCCACCCAGTCGCGCACGGTTCTCTGTGAGTGGCTGCCCGCACGAGCTCGGTGGCGTCCGCCCCTGTCCGCTTGGACATCGGGACCTGTCGCGGCCGACGGCAGAAATAGGCGGGACACCAAGCCCGCCCCGACCCTCGGCCCCATCCCCGTAGCAGCGGCCATGCTCCTACTCCCATAGTCGGCCAATGGTGATCGCCCTGAGTCTCATGGCCTTGATCGACTGCAGGGGGACAGGATCGCGACGGCGACTTCGTCGGCGTCCCAGCCCTCAAAGGTGCGCTGCAGCGTTCAGGAAATTCTCCCCGCGTCTCGGCCTCCGCGAGCTCACCCAGGTTCGCCGGCACCGGAGTTGCCGGCCTTGGGTGCTGCGCTGGACCCTGCGCATCCCGTGGCGCCTGCTTCCGTGCTGCCCGTTCCGGACTGAGCCGTTTGATCTGCGGTGTGAGCAGCCTGTGTCTTCTGGAGTGCTTCTTCGACCGCGGTGAGGTTCTCTTCGAGGACTTGGTCCAGGCCGGCCGTGTCTCCCTGAGTTTTCTGCGCCTCATCGTGCAGTTTCTGGGCGTGCTCCTGGATCTTCTTGTAGACGCCCTTCGAGAGGGCTGTCGCGTTCTCCTCAGTCTTCTCGGAGTCCGATAACTCGTCCCATGCCTTTTCCCACACGGCTACGGCCTCTTGAGCCCATTCTTCGCTGCTGCCCACCGACTGTGCCGAGCTGTCGCTCGTACCGCCGTCGGGCTGGGTCGCCGGTGCCTGCGCGTACGTCGAACCGTCCTGCGACGCCACCGGGGATGTAGCTGCCAGGGCAGAGTTCGATGACAGCATCGCTATGGAACTCAACCCCGCCGCGCCGACAAGAGTTGCTATTCGGATCCTTCGTGCCGTCTTCGTGCTCGACTTGCGGTGACAGCCGTTCACGCGGCGGAGTGACGGTACGCCCATTTTCCTTCTTCCCTCACAATTCGGTATTCGGTGCGGAATCGACTCACGGCCTACGCCCGAGAGTTGTGCCGTGCGGGCTTGCCCTGCCCAGCACCTGACAGCCACTCGGACTGCTATACCCGTCGTAACTAAGGCCCAGATATCAGAAGAACACACCAGTCCGGCGATGTCACCCCCCACCTTGTGCACCCTTGGTCGTCCGGCTTGAGGGCTTGATTCCTGAGACATGTCAGCGCGTGCACAATCTGAATGGCATGTGGACGCCGGTTACGTAGAGAAGTGACAAATCGCTGCCGCAGATGGGGCCGACAATTCGCCTCGATGCTCATCAGCCATCGTCGCCGTCTGATGGCATGACATGAATCACGGTTGCCTACTGGTTGGCGTAGAGAGCTCGGATGGGGCGGGGCGCGCAGCCGCTGGGGGTTCTGAACGCGTGGAAGGGCGGCCGCAACGCGTGTTCCGGATGACGGGTATCCACCCGGCCATGCCCCGCTTTCAGGTCGTTGAGCATGCGAGCGAGGCCTCATACGACTTCCAGAGTGCGGTAACGACCTCAAATGCCGCCGGACAACTGCCTCTCGCTCCCCATGGCGCTCCTGGCCCAGGCCACTCGTCCGGGGGATCTTCTTGAGGGCACGGAAGCGATCACGGCACAGGCTGAGAGCTGCTCGTTTTTCGGCATCCGGCCACGCGCTGTGGAGGCGCAGACGTCCCCCCGTTCGCCATGCCGCGGGAAGCCGCTGGCCGCGCGAGGACGACCTGGGGCGAGCCCGGAGCGGATCTACTCCAGCGAGCCCACGGACGTGTAAGCGGCTCTTCATCCGATGACCCGCGTCAGCGCTTCGGACGACGTCAGCCGGCGCTCGACAGTGGCAGGCGGTCTTGGTTAAGACGTCGTCTCATTTGGAGTGCTGGGTAGTCTGCACCGTGTGGTGATGGTCGAGCGCATGGTGCCGGACGAACTGTGGGACCTGTTTCAGCGGGTGGTCCCACCCGCTCCTTCACGGCCGCAGGGCGGCGGCCGGCGCCGGTATGGGGATCGCGAGGTGCTGGCCGCGATCACCTTCGTGGCCACGACGGGCTGCACCTGGCGGCAGTTGCCGCCGGTCTTCGCCCGTCGGGCCCGACCGCGCACCGTCGCTTCACAGAGTGGACCGCCGCCCGGGTCTGGGCCAAGCTGCACCGCGTCATACTCGACGAACTGGGCTCACGCGGAGACCTGGACTGGTCGCGTTGCGTGATCGACTCGGTGAACATGCGGGCACTGAAAGGGGGGACCTGACAGGTCCGAATCCTGTAGACCGTGGCAAGAAAGGCTCGAAGATCCACTTGATCACTGAGCGGACCGGTTTACCCCTTTCGATCGGGATCTCCGGCGCGAACATGCACGACAGCCAGGCACTCGAGCCGCTCGTTCGCGGCATCCCGCCGATCCGCTCCCGCCGCGGCCCGCGCAGACGACGGCCCGCCAAGCTGCACGCGGACAAAGGCTACGACTACGACCACCTGCGCCGATGGCTGCGCAGGCGAGGTATCCGGCACCGCATCGCCCGCAAGGGCATCGAGTCCTCCACCCGGCTGGGCCGGCATCGCTGGACGATCGAGCGCACGATGTCCTGGCTGGGCGGCTGCCGCCGTTTGCACCGCCGCTACGAACGCAAGGCCGAACACTTCCTGGCCTTCACCGCCATCGCCTGCAGCCTCATCTGCTACCGCAGACTCGCCAAATGAGACGACGTCTAAGTGGGCGTTTGATGGTGATTCACGCCGACCGTTTCAACATGTTTTGCCACATTTATCGCCAACGCGTGCGGCCTGAAACGCCTGGAAGTTACCGACAGACAGGAAGCTTCCAACCCGTTGTTAGACCAGACGGAATTCGGCGCTGAGGAGCGGATCAAACGGGCGACCGGATCGGCACCCGGGATGCCGTGAAGGCGCATGTAAGGCGCGAATCACCCCGAAGGGTGTTGGCCGCAGGAGCGACTTAGCGTCTCAATCCATCCCTAAACGCCCACTAAGAGGGCGTTTTGTCCAGATTTAAAATGTCCTTTTCCATCCCTCATGGGCGACTGATTCAGTAATGTTGGCCTCCTTGGTCATCCCGAATGTCCGCTTTAGTGCTTGACTGGCGAAGCCCGCCCGACCATGAAGCGGATAGGTCTACCCATGTTCAAACCAAACGCGTTTCATGAAATAAAACGGGGCAAAACACCTCATGCGATCGCCGCATGAAGTAGGAACGTTAGGGATGTACAGCATGAATCCGACACAGCCCAAGTCGGATATTGACGCCCATAAGTAGTTCAAACGCCCTCTAAGTGGGCGTTTAGGGATGGATTGAGACGCTAAGTCGCTCCTGCGGCCAACACCCTTCGGGGTGATTCGCGCCTTACATGCGCCTTCACGGCATCCCGGGTGCCGATCCGGTCGCCCGTTTGATCCGCTCCTCAGCGCCGAATTCCGTCTGGTCTAACAACGGGTTGGAAGCTTCCTGTCTGTCGGTAACTTCCAGGCGTTTCAGGCCGCACGCGTTGGCGATAAATGTGGCAAAACATGTTGAAACGGTCGGCGTGAATCACCATCAAACGCCCTCTAAGTGGGCGTTTAGGGATGGATTGAGACGCTAAGTCGCTCCTGCGGCCAACACCCTTCGGGGTGATTCGCGCCTTACATGCGCCTTCACGGCATCCCGGGTGCCGATCCGGTCGCCCGTTTGATCCGCTCCTCAGCGCCGAATTCCGTCTGGTCTAACAACGGGTTGGAAGCTTCCTGTCTGTCGGTAACTTCCAGGCGTTTCAGGCCGCACGCGTTGGCGATAAATGTGGCAAAACATGTTGAAACGGTCGGCGTGAATCACCATCAAACGCCCACTAAGACTTTTCCAGCGCCCTCGACGGGCAGGAAAGCCTGCGCATGGAACCCAACTCCCGTCGAGGGCCAGTAAGTAGAAGCTGCGAGGCATGATGTACGAACCCGAGACCCGCTGATCCCGGCAGCGCCGAGGGCGTGACGGCATGCCGGAAGGACCCGTCTGCCGACGCGGCCGCAGACGACGCTTGCGACGCAGACGATGTGAATGAAGGATTCGGTTTCCTCATGGGACAAGGGTTCACTTGCGGGCGCTGCTCCAGGATCTGCATGCGTTCGCAGCTGGGCGGAGCAGACGGCTGCCGGCCCTACTGCCGGATCTGTCAATGACCTCCCGACAGCCTCCGCGGCGCCGGACCGGGCCACACCCGCCGGGTCGGCGGGCACGGACCACAGGTCACCTTCCGGGCTTCGTCAGGGGATGGCGTAGCCAAGCAGGGACTCCATGGTGTGGCCCTCGCAGTCGGATCGAGGGGACACGAAGTGGTCGCGGATGCTGGGGATGTAGCAGCGGTACAGCGGGATCATCCGGGCATGCGACTGGTGTTGATGTAGCCGACCGGGCCCAGAGACTGCTGGCCTTCGCATCCGGGGTCTTGGGTCAGCATGGAGCCCGCGCCGAACTGGCACTCGAAGAGCCCGACCGTACCGGGCTGCGGGCCGCTGTGCAGGTACCAGGTCATCTCGGGGTTGAATCCGGGAGGCAGGGGCCGTGAGGTGGCGACGTGGCCGCCCTGACCGGGGCTGAAGCCGCGGCGCAGTTCCATATGGGGCGGCGGCACGGTCACGGTGACCCTGGTGGGTGCGGAACGGGCACTGGTGTTGGTGCCGTCACTCACCGTGACCTGGTACGTGTACGTGGATCCGGCGGTGACGCCGGTGTCAGTGAAGGTCAACTGCGGGCGTTTCCACGGTGCCGATGAGCCGGTGACCGTGTACAGGGGAGTACGCGAACCGTTGCGGTAGACGCGGTAGGTGAGGTCGCTGTCGTCGAGGTCGAGGCTGGACCGCCAACGGACGTCGACTTCGCCCGGCCTGCTGCTGACGGCGTTGGCCTGCGGTACCGAGGGGGCTCGCGTGTCCGGGCCGGCGGCGAACCGGGTCAGGGCCTGCTGCGGCTTGTCGTTGACGGTGGTGAATTCGCCGCCGACCCACATGTAGTCGACGCCGTGCTTGGAAGCGGTGGTCAGCACGCGTGGGCCGATCTTCTCGCCGATTCCGTCGTTGGTGTCGGGGAACCAGTCCAGCAGCGCCGGACCGTTGACCGACTGGGCAAGCAGATGGAGGCGGTCACCCAGTTCCGGGAACTCTCCACCTTGGGCGCAGGTGTGCGTGTGGGAGGCGGAATACTGCACGCCCTTGTAAACCTCGACCGCCTGGCTCGCGCCGAAGCAGCGGCCCCGCCAGCGCTGGTTGAAGTCGGACAGACTGAACGCGATCCGGTCTTCGATGCCGTCGGTGGGTGTGTTGGCCTCCTGGGCGGTGTAGAAGCCGGTGGCGTCGGTGGTGATGTCCTTGACCACGGAGACGGCGGGAATGAAGCCGACCGGATAGCCCTTGGTCAGGGTGCCGCCGGTGCTGTCGACGACCGCGAGGGCATGGGAGTCGGCGCCGTTGAGGTGGAAGAAGTCGCCACCGAGAATGACGTTGTTCCCATCGGGAGTCATTTCGACTGCCCGGCCGGGTGCGTCGGCGCTCGCCGTCCAGGGTCGCAGTGCCGCCGAGGAGGTGGTGACGGAGGCGAAGTAGCGGCGTGCCTGGCCGGCGACAGAGGTGAAGTCCCCGCCGAGGTAGACACTGTCGCGGGAGACGGCCAGGGCTCGTACGGTAGCATTCACCGACGGCCTGAAGGCCGTCTTCAGGGTGCACGTCTTGACGTCGATGGCGGCCACATTGCTGACCTTGACGCCGTTGACCGCCCCGAAGCGGCCGCCGGCATAGAGGGTCTTGTGGTCCGGTGAGACCGCGAGCGCCCGCACCGTGGCCAGTCCCGAACCGACCGTGAAGGACAGCTTGCAGGACGTCGGTTCCCCCGTGGCGGCATCCAGCGCCACGAAGTTCGTGGCCGACTGCTCGTGGCTGCCGGCCGGTGCACCCGGCGGCCTGATCGCGGAGAAGGTGCCTCCAGCGAAGACCACCCCGCCGGCCTGCGCCATGGCCCAGACGATGCCGTTGGGCTGCCACGTCGGCAGCTCATCCGCCGTCATGGCAACCGGCGCGGTGAGCGCGGCCGCCGGAGGTGCCGTCACCGACGCCACCCCGGCCAGCGACGAAGCCGCCAACGACAAGACGGCCGCCCAAACCCTCACTGAGCGCATACGCATGACCTCGATCTCCGCATAAGGTAATCCGAGCTGCTGCAGCGTAAGTGAGCCTCTTTCATCCCGTGTTTGCGCAGATCAGGAGGGCGTGTACGGCGCGGACTATGCGGCTGAGACGGTTGGTTGAAGCAGCGTGCCCTTCGGAGTAGGGGCCAGGACTTGAGCTGGGCGCAGGCGCGTTCACCAGATGCGCGCAGGCGGGCGTGGTCGCGGTTGTACTGCTGGTAGCGCTGGGGTAGTTCGCGGTGTCCGTAGTGCGGGGTGCGGACGGTGGCGCCGGCGCCCTGGTAGGCGCGGTCGGCCCAGGATGAGAATCTGCCGGGTCAGGCAGGCTTGGATGATGCCGTGGGCGCGGGCGGCGGTCAGGTCGTGGGTCCGTCCAGGCGTTGCCCGGGAGAACCACGGCGGGGTTCCGTCCGGCGTGGTGATGACCTGGACGTTCATGCCGTGCTTCTTGTGCTTTTGCGAGTAGTACGGCTCATCCGCCCGGATGCGGTCGATGGGAATCAGCGCCCGTCGATGATGACGAAGTCACCCCTTCGCCCAGGCCGACGAGGGCCTCGTGTAGGCCCGGTGCCCAAGCGGCCAGGACCTCGACGGTCTCGTCCACGTATCGCCACGCCGTCGCCTCCGACACCCCGAACCCGGCCGCGGCCTGGGCGAGCGTCTCGTTCTTGCGTAGGTGGGCCAGGGCCAGCAGAGCCTGCTTGAAGCAACCCGGCTTCCGCCAGGGCGAGTTCAGTTCACGCCTTCGGGCGTAGATGAGCCAGGAGACATGCTCGACCAGCTCATACGGGACGTCGAGCATGGAAGGATACGGAACCAACAGAGCCCCTCGGCCGCCGGTGTGACGAGTGAGATCACCACGCCAACGACGAGGGGCTCTGCCACGTCACCACTACCGCTGACCAGCTCATTTTACTCTCACGGCACGGGATGAAAGAGGCTCAGTGAGCGCTTCTTTCGGCACATGTAACCGGAATGACAAATTCATCACGGCAAGTGATCGCCAGAGCCGCTGCGCCCGAGGTTGTCCGGACCGCCGGGCGAAGCTGGGGGAATCGACAGAGTGGGCTGGCCTCGGGTGCCAAGCACTTTTCCGCACGGCAGCAGACCAGGCACGGACCGACGCGACTGGTGACTTCCCTGGCGGCCTTCGACGTGGCTGTCACACTTCGCGAGACCGGTCTCTGGTCTACGCGCCTGGCCGTACGACTCCCAGAATGGGCATCGAACCGGCCCCGGCGATCGTCACGTTCCGTCCCGGGCGTGGGGCATGAATCATCGCGCCGTCGCCGATGTACATCCCGACATGGCTGGCGTCCTCGAAGTAGATGATGAGATCGCCCGGGCGCATGTCCTTGATGTCGACGCGCTTGAGCCAGTTCCACTGCTCCTGCGAGGTGCGCACAATGGGGTGGCCGGCCGCGGCCCAGGCTTGCGACGTCAGCCCTGAGCAGTCGTAGGAATCCGGGCCCTCGGCGCCCCATACATACGGTTTGCCGAGCTGGTCCATGGCGAACTGAGCGGCCCGCATGCCCGCTTCGGTCGCCTGGCCCTTGGAGTTCTTCAGAACACCCGTGTTCAGCCAGGCCGTCTGCGCTCTGAGCTCGGCCTCCCGCTCCAACTGTGCAAGCCGCTCCTTCTCCTTCTTCTCCAGCCTGGCTTCGAGCCTCTCCGCCGCCGCGATCTGTCGCGCGACCTCCTTCGCGGCCGCCGCCTTCGTCTGGCGCTGACCCTCAAGCTTCTGCCACTGCGCCGAGGCGTCCTTGGCGTATTGCTCCAAGTCCTGCTGAGCGCGGATCATTTCCTCGATCAGACCATGGATGGCGCGCTCGCCCTGCAAGAGAATGGCGGCATTGTCGAGGAGCATCTGGGGGTCGTCGCTCAGTATCAGCCGCGCCTCGGGCAGCATGGCACCAGTGCGATACTGGGCGCGGACCGCGGCGCCGGCCCGGTCCTTCAAATAGGCGACTTTGTGCTGGAGCTTGACGTTTTCCTTGGCCAGCTCGATGATCCGCGCCGACTGTTTCTTGGACGCCTCTTCTGCCGCGTTGTAGGCATCGGTTGCGACGGCCGCGTCATGGTAAAGCTGGTCAAGTTGCTTCCGGACTGCCTTGAGATCCCTCGTTTCTGGGAGGGGCGCACTGGGGGACAGCGACGGCATCGGCGTCGGAGTAGGATTCGCAAACGTCACGCCGGGCGTCACCAGCAGGGTGACTGTACAGATTACGGTTACGGCCGTCGCGAGTGTGCCGCACTTGCTCGGTCCCATACCACCTCTGCTCCAGTAACTGATTTACCGTCAGTGGATTTATAGAGGTCCGGCGAAGCGAGATATGACGAAGTGCATGCAGGAAGGTGGTCGGACTCTGGGCACGGTGCCGCAGAGCCGTCATGATGAGGGCGAAGCTCCCTCTATATGTGTGGGTCGACACCCGGGGATGGTGGATGCTTGGCGGTAGGCCGCTGTCCTCGGGACGACCTGTTCCTGACGGCCGCTCGTATCGATGCTTACCGCATCCGTGCGACCTCGTCGCCAGAAAATGCTCGAACGGTGCGAGAGCCTGGATGGGCGTGACCAAATGGTGGCACGTCTCGTTGAAAGCGCTAGCGCGTACATGCACATCCGAATCCTCCCTCGGATACGCGTTTCAGGCCCGCACCACTGCAGTGGTGCGGGCCTCTGACCGAGGGCGCCGCGATGTCGACTATCTCGAAGGCTCCTGGGTAGTGACCCAAGGCCCACGCGATGTGTGCACGGGCGGAGTACGCGTACGGGAAGAGGCGGGCCGCCCGTCACCGTGCGCCCGCCGTGGAGGTGAGGCTTTACCTCAGCCGTAATGGCTCAGAAGGCAAATGCCGCAGCACCTTGAGTTTCCTTGAAGCAAGGATTGGCGAAGGTGTGCTCGTAGTTCACGCGTGTGCCACGCCATACCCCTTGAACGGTGACGACGATTGGGTTGTATTCCCTGGTGCAGGGTCGTCCCGACTCATTCCCGCGGAGGGTGGCCAAGCGGCCGAGGCCCCCATTCACACGGTCCAGATCCGCACAGGCCTGTCGCGAATCGGGGTGAGTTCCCGACGTGGTGTACGCGCAGTTCACCGTCACCGCGCGCTCTGGCGTCGCGGTGGCGGCCTTCTCACCGCGGCCGGTGGTCATGGCCAGCGCTGAAGGGGTGTACAGCGAGGCGGGCGCGGAGGCGGGCGCGCTGTGGGCAGGCATGCTCAGAGGACCCGCAAGTGCCGCGCTGAGCAAGGCTCCTGTCATTGTCCAGCGTGTCATTGCTCGCATGCTGTGTGACTCCCGTCTGCTTGCGGTTTCGATGCCTCGAAGTACCCGCCTTGATGCCGTCGTCCCAGGACGTTAGAGCCGAATTCTGAACCGCCGCTGGAATCCAGACGCTATTGCCTGTTCAATCAGTGGCTTGAATGACCGACCGGTCCTCATGGCCGAGGAGGTGAGAGGTCTTTCATTCCATTTACCGGTCGAAGACCTGGAGGCTTATTCACGGGGTGGTGCGGCCCGGATTTCTTGATCATCAGGACGGCCCTGCTCGGTAGTCTGATGTCTGCGAAAACGTCAGAAGTGAACCGGGGCAGGGCCGTTGAGCTGGAACGTTACGGCAGGGTTAGACAAGGATCAACTGGACGGGCTGGTGGTGCGGGTCCATCAGGCGCTCGTGGAGGACCCGGATCCTGCGGTGTCTCCGGCGCGGATGTGGTCGCTGGGCCTGTACCGGTCGGTGGTCCTGGTGCTGTTCCTCCTGCGGCAGAACCCCGTCCAGGAAGCGGCGGCGGAACTGTTCGGTGTCAGCCAGGCCACTGTTTCCCGGCGGTGGACGGGGCTGCTTCCGGTGGTGGAGAAGGCCCTCGCCGGGCATGTCCCTGATCCTGTGGAAGCCTCAGCCGGCCGGATCGTGCTCATCGACGGCACCCTGGTCACCACGTGGGACTGGGCGAGCGAAGGCACCGCTATGTTCTCCGGCAAGCACCGCGACACCGGCTTCAACCTGCAGATCGCCGCCACGCTGTCCGGAGACCTGCTCGCGGTGTCCGAGCCTGTCCCGGGCTCCCGCCACGACATGTACGCCTGGCGCCAGTCCCACTTCCCGGAGACCTTCGCAGAACGGCAGAGCATGGGCGATCTTGGGTACGTGGGTTCCGGCATGCTCACCGCGAGACGCAAACCACCTGGTCAGCAACGCCCCACTGGCGCCAAGATCTACAACCGGAGCATCAGCAGCCTCCGCGCCGCCATTGAGCGAGCGATCGCACACCTGAAGGACTGGAAGATCCTCGCGACCCGCTACCGCGGCCCCCTGGCCAAGTTCCCCCTCGTCGCCAAAACCGTCACCGCCCTCACCTTCTACAAAAAGGGCTGGTGAAACCCCGTGAATAGGCCTCCTGGTCGGTAGGGCATTGTTGCTGGTCAAGTCGTTGCGGCTGCGGTGATGTTGTTCCAGTGGCAGTGGGCCTGGGCGGCCTGATGCTGATGGCGGCGACGCCAGGCGGACCAGTGCAGTACTGGTCGTAGTCGCGGCAGGGCGCGGGCAGTACGGTGGCCCGCAGGATCCGGAGTAGTTCACGAGCGCTGGCCGTCACGATGCCGGCTGGGCCGGTCGGGCTCGCGGCGGCGGTGCGTACGCGGGTGACAGTGAGGACGGCGGCAGCGAGCATGCTGATGAGGGTCCAGCGCATCCATTGTCAAGTTGTTGATGAGGTGGGTGAGTTGGGGTATGCAGGTGGTGCTGGCGGTGTCTGGTTCAGGCGGTCGCAGCCATGAGGGTGGTGCCGGTGATCTGGTGCCAGATGGTGTGGCGGTTGGTCATCTCGGTGCGGTAGCCGCGGGCGGTCATCCGGTGGCGGTGGGGGCGGAAGTGCGGTGAGATCCGGGAGAAGGAGGCGAGGAATCTCTGGGCCGTCCCCACGCTGCGGAAGCCCTTCATACCCCGCTCGCGCTCCCGTGTGGGGATGTGGGAGTTTTCTGCCCGGTTGTTGAGATATTTCGAACTCCGGTGCTCGACCGAGGGCATCACCTCACGGTGGGCCGCCCCGTAGCTGCGGAGCCTGTCGGTGACCACGACTCGCGGCACGGTCCCGGTGCCCTTGAGCAGCTTGCGGAAGAACCGCTTCGCCGCGGCCGCGTCCCGCTTGCCGGTCACCAGGATGTCCAGGGGCCTTCCACCCGAAGGGCGGACACCTGTTTGTTTGTTATGCGGCGAGTGTCAGGGTAGCTGACATCTGTTCGTAGGCGACGGGGCTGAGCTGTCCGTTCGCCGAGTGGCGGCGCCAGGTGTTGTACCGCGTCAGCCAGCGGAAGAGGGTACGCCGGCAGGCGCCGGCCCCGTCGAAGCGCCGTGCTCCCTTGAGGATCTCCCGTTTCAGAGACGCGTGGAAGGACTCGCAGGCGGCGTTGTCCGCACTCGTCCCGACGGCACCCATGGACTGGGTGACTCCCAACTCCCGGCAGAGGCCGGCGAATTCACGGGATCCGTACTGCGCCCCGTGATCGCTGTGGAAGATGGCGCCGTCGAGGCTGCCACGGGTGGCGGCCATCTTCAGCGCGTCGGCAACGAGGTCGGTGCGCATGTGATCGGCGATCGACCAGCCCGCCACCCGGCGTGAGAAGCAGTCCAGGACCGTAGCGAGATAGAGGTGCTCGCCGTCTCCGACGGGGAGATACGTTATGTCGCCCATGTACTTCAGGTTCGGCGCGGCAGCGGTGAAGTCCCTCTTGAACAGGTCCGGCACCGGCGTCTGCGACGGCTCGGGGATGGTGGTGCGTATGCGCTTGCGCAGGTGGAAGCCGGTGATGCGGAACTTGCGCATGACGCGGGCGACCCTCTTCTCGTTGATGTGCATGCCGTGGGTGTCGCGGAGCTCGGCGGTGATGCGTGGGGCGCCGTAGGCGCCGTCCGAGTCCGTGTGCACGGCCCGGATCCTGTCGGCCAGGACCTGGTCGTCCCGCTCGCGATGGGCACGGGCCTCACGCGAAGAGCGCCACTTGTAGTAGCTGGAGCGGACGACGTCCAGCACGTGGCAGAGCCGCTTGACCTCGAAGGTCTCGCGATGGTCCTCGAAGGTACTGGAAGCGGCTCGTCACCAGCTCATCTCGGAGGCGAAAAACTTCGTGGCCTTGCGCAGGATGTCGCGCTCCTGGGCGAGCGTCGCATTCTCCTTGCGCACCGTCTTCAGCTCCGTGCGCAGGGCCGCTAACTCGGCCTCCAGCTCTTCCTTCGTGGCCTTGCTCACCGGGGTGTCCTTCATGTTCTTCGTGGGGCTGCCGCCGCGGGCGCGGTCGGCGCGGATCCAGTTCCGCAGCGTCTCCGGGTTGATCCCCAGATCGCGGGCGGCCTGCACGATCGTGAGGTCGGGGTCCGAGTGGTACAGCGCGACGGCGTCGGCCTTGAACTCGGGCGAATAAACCTTCATCACCATAAGTGGTCCCTCCTGCCAGCCCCTCACCGGGGCCGATCGAAGGTGTCCACCACTGCGGGGGAAGTGCCCCCTTGAGCAGCTTGCGGAAGAACCGCTTCGCCGCGGCCGCGTCCCGCTTGCCGGTCACCAGGATGTCCAGGACGTTGCCTTCTTGGTCCACCGCACGCCACAAGTACCGCATCTTCCCGTTGGCCTTGATGAAGACCTCGTCCAGGTGCCACCGGTTGCCCGGGCGGGGCTGCCGGCGGCGCAGCCGCGCGGCGTAGGCGGGGCCGAACCGGTCGCACCACAGACGGATCGCCTCATAGGACACCTGGATGCCGCGCTCGCACAGCAGCTCCTCCACGTCACGAAGGCTGAGCCTGAACCGGTGGTACAGCCAGACCGCGTGCGCGATCACCTCCGGCGGGAACCGGAACCCCCGGTACGACGGCGCTTCAGACTCCACGGCCAGGCCCCTCCCACGACGATCCCCACCAAGATCATCGCACCCCGCCCCCCAACTTGATAATGCCCCTTCGACAGCTGCTGCAGCAGCCCGCCCTCCCCGGCCAGCCGGGCGCCGGTGGCGTCCGCCGAGTCCATCAACTGCTCGAGCACAGCCTCGACCTGCTCCTGCGGGAGCTGCTTGCCAACAGCAGCCTCGGATAACTCAGTCTCAGTCACGCGATCTTGCCTCTCCGACCCGGCGGGGCCACCCGGCCCCGCCGCAGTCATCAGATCACGGACTTACACGACCTTCCGGACACACCTAGCTCAGTCGACAGTGCCCTGTGGAGCGCTGGGCGTTCGGCTTCAGCGAGGCCATGTAGGTGAAAGTGCACTCCGTCATGCCGGTGTGTGTTGTGGTGCATGGGCACAGGGGCGGGTGAGCTCCGATGCCGGCTGGTGTCCGCTGCCGGCCACCGCTCGTCTTGGGTGCCTGTCACCGCTGGGGCCGGTCTGCCCGCCGGGATGGGCGGGCGTTGAGTCATCCGAGATGGGCTCACTGTGCCGGGGCAGCCCGTCAGGCGGTCGTATCCCTGGCGCAGGTTCGATGTCCTCTCCGGCAGGACCGTCCGTGTGGTGCGTTGGTGTAGGTGCCCTTGCTGTCGGTTCGTCCCCCGTTCAGTCCAGCCAATCGTCACGTGGGCCGCTCGGGGCAATCTGGTGATTGTCGGATTTTGTCTGTGCTGGGTTTCAGGTGTGGGGTGTGTTGATGAAGGGATTTTCGATGCGTCGTCGGTTACTGGCTACGGCGCTGTTGGCTGTGTGCGCAGTCGGCGTGGGTGCGCCCTCTGCCAGTGCGGCAGGCAGTGCTGACTTGTCGATCAAGGTCGAGGGTCCGCAGGCTGCTCCCGCTGGCGGCATGAGCGTCACGTATCAGGTGACCGTCAGCAACAATGGTCCGGATGCGGCTACGGGCTGGTCGTTCTATCTGCCGGTGATTGTTCGCTTGGCTGATGGGTCACCGTATGGTGCTGGATTCGCTCCGAGAACCTGGGATGCGCGCTGCAGCTATCCTGCCCAGGGCTCTGCGGGTATCCCGAGTGACGTTCTGTCGGCTGTTTCCTGTGCGGGGGATGCGCTTCCTGCGGGCGCCAGTACCACGTTCAGCATCACGGGAGATCTCTTGTTCGGGCCAGCCAGGACGGTGTACCTGGTCCCGGGGAACGAGACGGATCCCAACCAGGCGAATAACACTGCCTTTTCGGGGGAGATCGAACCGATTCCGGTGATTGATCCCGCAGTCGGTGCCAGCGCTGTCGCCTCCCTGGCTGTGGCCGGCACGGCTTTCTACCGCCGTCGCCGCGCCGTCGGGAGAGCGTAAGCTTCCGGATCCTCTGATTTCGGTTCACTCTGAGCATGCTGGTAAGCGCGCACCCCTACGGCGAGGTGCGCGCTTGCCTTGCTGCGCGTGATCTTGTCGGGGAGCAGGGAGATTGGTGAGTCTCACGCGCCGGAACTCCGGCGTGTACTTGCTGGGTGGCGCCACTGCTCAGAGCGTGGTGACCAATCGAGTGGCGTTCGAGTGGCCCGGTGTGGGTGGTCTCTCGCTCGCAGGTGCTGGTGCCGGAGTGGGCATGAAGAACGGGCCTCTCGGTAGAGACGTGGTTGTCGAGACCCGGCTCGCCCAAGGAGGCCCGTTGCGTTCCCAGTTGACCATCCGTGACGTTGCCGGGTCCACCCCGGCCCCTCTCCCGTGTGACTGCTACGTGCACGTGTACGGGGCAATCACCGCGGGACGTCGTGCCGAGCGTTATCCCAGCGACATGACGGATGCGGAGTGGGCGGTGGTTCGGGCGGCGATGCCGGTGCCGGCCTGGCTGGAGGGCCGGGGTGGGCGCCCGGAGGAGTTCTGCCACCGGGAGATGGTCGACGCGGTGCGCTATGTCGTCGACAACGGCGCGAAGTGGCGCTCTGTCCCTGCTGATTTCCCCTGGTGGCGGGCGGTGTACGACTTCTTCCGCCGCTGGCGGCGGCATGGCTATGTGCGCGAGCTTTACCAGCGCCTGCGCCGTCTGCAGCGCAGGCGGCAGGGGCGAGAGGAGGAGCCGAGCGCGGGGATCATCGACGCGCAGTCCGTGGACGGCGCCGAGACCTGCCCGGCCTCAAGCCGCGGTTATGACGGCGCCAAGATGCGCGACGGGCGCAAGCGCCACATCCTGACCGACACCGGCGGCCTGCTGCTGGAGGTCACCGTCACGGCGGCGAATGTGCACGACTCCAAGGCCGCCCCCGACCTGCTGGACGCCTACCTGGCCAAGCCCGGACGGCTGCTGAAGCTGGTGTGGGTCGACAGCGCCTACCAGGGCCAGCCACTGGCCGACGCCTTCGCAGCCCACGGCGTGGAGGTAAAGGTGGTCAAGCGCCCCGACGGGAGAAGGGAGTTCACGGTGCTGGCGCGCCGGTGGGTAGTAGAGAGAACGCTGGGGTGGCTGTCCCGCGCGCGGCGCCTGAACCGCGACCACGAGCGCCGCCCGGACCACCACGTGCAGATGGTGTGGTGGGCGGGGCTTATCACGCTCACCCGGAAGATGACGCGCCAGCGCCTGCACTGGCCCGAGTTCCGGCCCCAGCGGCTGGGCCCGCAGCCGGGGTGAACATCCCGCCCGGCACTCGGACCAGCCAGCCGCGCGCCTCCAGCGCATACGCGCGGTGACGGACCTTCTCCACCTCGTTCAACCGCTGCGCGTCCCGCCCCAGCAAGGCCGTCAGCTGCCGCGCCGAGACGGGCTCCGTCCGGGCGAGGACCGCCTCGAAGAGCTGCCGGTACTGCCCCGCGAGCGCCTCCAGGCCCAGTCCTGCCTGCCACACCGCAGGCCGCGGGCCGTAGCCGGCAGGAAGACCCGCCGGCACCGCCAGCTCATCCGAGGTGCCGGCCACCGCCTCCGGGCCCGGCTCCGCCACCTGGGCACCCGCCGAGGCAGGCGGCCCCACGAGCACTTCCGCCTCCGGCACCCCGGCCACCATCTCGCCTTCCTCGGCCAGCGCCCGCAGCACCTCCTCCCGGCCGATCCGGGCGCAGTCCAGGCGCTCCTGGCAGGACGCCACATGCTCTCGGGCCTCGCGCAGCCGCTCCAGCCCGGCATCCAGCTCCTCCCGGGCCCGCGCCTCGCGACGTTCCAGCAACGCGATCACCGACGGCATGAACCGCACCTCCACAACCCACTCGACTGCCGGCTGGCTGCCCCACAAACGCCGCCCACACACCACAGCGCCGAGAAAACCGCAGCTCATCGAGCTACAGAGCGGTTCACCACCACGCTCTCACTTCCTCCTTTCCTGGAGGCTTATTCACGGGGTGGTGCGGCCCGGATTTCTTGATCATCAGGACGGCCCTGCTCGGTAGTCTGATGTCTGCGAAAACGTCAGAAGTGAACCGGGGCAGGGCCGTTGAGCTGGAACGTTACGGCAGGGTTAGACAAGGATCAACTGGACGGGCTGGTGGTGCGGGTCCATCAGGCGCTCGTGGAGGACCCGGATCCTGCGGTGTCTCCGGCGCGGATGTGGTCGCTGGGCCTGTACCGGTCGGTGGTCCTGGTGCTGTTCCTCCTGCGGCAGAACCCCGTCCAGGAAGCGGCGGCGGAACTGTTCGGTGTCAGCCAGGCCACTGTTTCCCGGCGGTGGACGGGGCTGCTTCCGGTGGTGGAGAAGGCCCTCGCCGGGCATGTCCCTGATCCTGTGGAAGCCTCAGCCGGCCGGATCGTGCTCATCGACGGCACCCTGGTCACCACGTGGGACTGGGCGAGCGAAGGCACCGCTATGTTCTCCGGCAAGCACCGCGACACCGGCTTCAACCTGCAGATCGCCGCCACGCTGTCCGGAGACCTGCTCGCGGTGTCCGAGCCTGTCCCGGGCTCCCGCCACGACATGTACGCCTGGCGCCAGTCCCACTTCCCGGAGACCTTCGCAGAACGGCAGAGCATGGGCGATCTTGGGTACGTGGGTTCCGGCATGCTCACCGCGAGACGCAAACCACCTGGTCAGCAACGCCCCACTGGCGCCAAGATCTACAACCGGAGCATCAGCAGCCTCCGCGCCGCCATTGAGCGAGCGATCGCACACCTGAAGGACTGGAAGATCCTCGCGACCCGCTACCGCGGCCCCCTGGCCAAGTTCCCCCTCGTCGCCAAAACCGTCACCGCCCTCACCTTCTACAAAAAGGGCTGGTGAAACCCCGTGAATAGGCCTCCTGTTCAAGGCAACCCTATTGGGTTCCTGTCCGGGAACTTCGGGCACCTCATTGACGACCTCGGCCCGCAATCCGGGCGAATACTCCCAGGGCTTGCTCGACACTTCCTCTTCCTTGCGGAGTTGCTCGACCCCTACGTGGGTCCGAGTCCGTCAGGCTCGGGACAGGTCACCAGCCCCGCGGCCACGAACGGGTCTGCTGCAGGGGTGGGTGACAGGTTTGATCACGCGGCCTGGAGGGCCTGCGTGGTCATGACGGTTTCGAATTCGACGGGGGTCAGCCAGCCGAGTGAGGCTTGTCGGCGGCGTCGGTGGTAGGTCCTCTCGATCCAGGTCACGATGGCGATCCGCAGTTCCTGACGGGTGGCCCACGAACGGCGGTCGAGGACGTTCTTCTGCAGCAGGCTGAAGAAGGACTCCATGGCCGCGTTGTCGCCTGCCGCCCCGACCCTTCCTATCGATCCGGCCATCCCGTGGCCGTCGAGCGCCCGGACGAATTTCCGTGACCGGCACTGCGACCCGCGATCGGTGTGCAGAATGCACCCGGCAACGTGTCCACGCCGGGCAACAGCGTTGTTCAGGGCGGTTACGGCGAGGCGAGACTTCATCCGCGCGTCGATGGAGTAGCCGACGATCCTCTTGCTGAAGACGTCCTTGATCGCACAGAGATACAACTTTCCTTCACCGGTGGCGTGTTCGGTGATGTCGGAGAGCCACAGGCGGTTGGGGCCATCCGCAGTGAAGTCACGGCGGACCAGGTCGTCGTGCACCGGCGGACCGGCCTTCTTGGTCCTGCCGCGCCTTTTCCCGAATACGCTCCACCAGCGGTTGTCCCGGCAGATCCGCCACGCGGTCCGGTCGGCCATGACCGCCCCCGTTACGCGGGCCTCATCGGCCAGGAAACGGTAGCCGAACTCCGGGAGGCTTATTCACGGGGTCACCAGCCGTTCTTGTAGAAGGCGAGGGCGGTGACGGTCTTGGCGACGAGGGGGAACCGGGTGAGAGGGCCGCGATAGCGAGTGGCGAGGACCTTCCAGTCCTTCAGATGTGCGATCGCTCGTTCGACGGCGGCGCGGAGCTTGCCGATGCTCTGGTTGAACACCTTGTCTTTGACGGGGCGTTCCTGACCGGGTGGCTTGCGGCGGGCGGTGTCCGCGTACGACCTCAACTACAGAAGCGCGTACGACCTCACGTCCAGAGGTCGGCATCGGGATCATGAGGGTTATTCACGGGCTTGGTTTCTTGATCAGCAAGACGGCCCTGCTCGGTAGCCTGGCGTTTGCGACGACGTCAGTTTTCCACCGGGGCAGGGCCGTTGAGCTGGAACGTTACGACAGGGCTGGAAGCGGATCAACTGGAGGCCTTGGTGGTCCGGGTCCACACGATGCTGGTGGAGGACCCCGATCCGCCCGTGGTGCCGGGACGGATGTGGGCGCTGGGCCTGTACAAGTCCGTGGTCCTGGTGTTGTTCCTGCTGCGGCAGAACCCCGTCCAGCAAGCGGCGGCGGAACTGTTCCACATCTCCCAGGCCACCGTCTCGCGCCGGTGGACCACGCTGCTCCCGGTGGTGGAGACGGCCCTGGCCGAGCATGTGCCCGACCCCGCCGACGCCTCACACGGCAGGATCGTCCTGGCCGACGGGACCCTGGTCACCACGTGGGACTGGGCGAGCGAGGGCACCACGATGTTCTCCGGCAAGCATCGTGACACAGGCTTCAACCTGCAGGTCGCCGCCACTCTCAGCGGGGACCTGCTCGCCGTCTCCGCGCCGGTACCCGGCAGTCGGCACGACATGTACGCCTGGCGCCAGTCCCACTTTCCCAAAGCCTTCGCCGACCGGGAGAGCATGGGGGATCTGGGCTATGCCGGCTCCGGCATGCTCACCGCCCGCCGCAAGCCACCCGGTCAGGAACGCCCCGTCAAAGACAAAGTGTTCAACCAGAGCATCGGCAAGCTCCGCGCCGCCGTCGAACGAGCGATCGCACATCTGAAGGACTGGAAGGTCCTCGCCACTCGCTATCGCGGCCCTCTCACCCGGTTCCCCCTCGTCGCCAAGACCGTCACCGCCCTCGCCTTCTACAAGAACGGCTGGTGACCCCGTGAATAAGCCTCCATGCCACGGTGTCATCTCCTTCGATAGTGGTGAATCGGTTCTTGAGCCTGAAGCTCGGGCCGTTGATCGAAATGACCTCACAGTGGTGGAGGAGCCGGTCGAGGATGGCGGTGGCCAAGACCTCGTCGCCGAACACCTGGCCCCACTCGCTGAACGATTTGTTCGAGGTCAGCAAGATCGAGCCGGTCTCATACCTTTTCGAGACCAGCTGGAACACGAGGTTCGCCTCGGCCCGGTCCAGGGGCAGATAGCCGACCTCATCGACCACCAGGACGTGGGGCTTGAGGTAGGTACGCATCTTGGCCGCGAGACGCCCCTGGGCCTCTGCTTCCTTGAGCTGGCGGACCATGTCGTCCAGCGAGGTGAAGTAGACGGAGAAGCCGGCCTTGCAGGCCGCTATCGCGAGTCCCACCGCGAGGTGTGTCTTGCCTACTCCGGGCGGACCCATGAAGGCCGCGTTGGCCTTGGCCTCGACGAAGGAGAGGGCAGCGAGGTCCTTGACCTTGCGGACGTCGAGGTCGGGCTGGAAGGCGAAGTCGAAGTCATCCAGGGTCTTGTGGTGCGGCAGCTTCGACAGACGCAGGGCGGTGCGAAAGCGCCGTCCGTCGCGGACGCCGGTCTCTTCTTCCAGGACGAGATCGAGGAAGTCGAGGTAGCCCATCTTGTCGAGGTCGGCGCGGGCGGCCAGCTGCTCGAGACTGGCCGCGAGGTGGGGCAGGTTCAGCTTGTCGGCGTGCTTGCGGATCCGTGCGGTGATCAGGTCACTCATCAGTTCACTCCGGGCATCGTCAGGCCGGCGGCGAGGTCGTAGTCGGCCAGCGGGCGGCGGGAGACGGGGATGCGGGCGACCGCGGTGCGGGCCAGCAGGGCGTCCAGGGAGCCGGATTCAGACCTAGTGACGTCCGGGCGGTCTTGCTGGTCGGGCTCGTCGGCGGTGGTGACGCTGCGGGTGTGGCCGTCCGCGAGGCCATCCCAGTGGGCCTCATCGACCACCCAGCTGCCCCGCACGTCCGCCCGCTGATGGAGCGCGAGCAGGCTGTCGCTGCCCGCGGCCTCATCGAGGTGGTGGATGGCGATCTCGGCCTGCGCGACCCGGACTTCAACCTGCTGACCAGGACGGATACCGCGGGCGGGCACCGAGTAGAGGCTGCCCTCGAAGGAGACCAGGCAGTCCTTGCCGGCCCTGCGCAGGTGCCGCTCGACCACCCGGTAGGGATGCCCGGGCAGCGGGATCAGAGCGGCCCGGTCCTTCACGGCCCGCTCACCGATCACCTCACTGTGGGTGCGGTGGACCTGCCGACGTCGGATCGGCGCCCAGGCCATGAACGCCGCGTCCATCTCCGCGACGGAGCCGAAGGACCGGCCCGCCAGGACGTGATCACGGACAATGTCGACCTGCCTTTCGACGCGTCCCTTCCCCTGGGGCCGATAGGCCGCCAGGACGTCGATGTCGAAGCCGTAGGACGAGGCGAACGCGACCGCCTCGGGATGCAACGGCACCGCCTTGCCCGGCCCAACATGCCGCTTGACCACGGTCTTCGTCCGGTCGTAGACCACCGTGGCCGGAGTACCGCCGAAGTGCTCGAACGCGCGGCGGTGGCAGTCGAAGAACGTCGCCAGGTCCTGCGACGTGGTGAAGCAGCAAAACGGGTCCCGCGCATAGGACAGGACCATGTGAAACGAGTACACCTTGGCGATGCCGGCATGCGCGAGGATGCCGCCCTCATCACCCCAGTCGACCTGGGCCTGGCCCCCGGGCACGACCTCGAACCGGCGGTGCAGTCCGAACAACTGGCCTTCGTCCAGACCGAGTTCGACCCGGATACGGGGCCTGGCCTCGGCGACATACATCTTCACCCGCTGGTAGTGCCCCTCGAAGCCGTATTGATCGACCAGCCGCTCGTGGATCACCGCGGCCTTCAACTTGATGTCGACCCGCAGCCAAGCATCCACCACCGGCGCCAGCTTCGCTATCTTGCGGGGCTGGGTGCCCTTGCGCGACGGCGCCGCCGGCACCACCGCCCCCTCGGCGGCCAGGTACTTCTTCACCGTCCGCCAGTCATGCCCGGTCTCCCGGGCTATCGCGCTGATACTCACGCCCGCCTGATGCAGGGCACGGAACCTACGTAAGTCCATCCATTCCTCCGGATCCAGGATCATAAGAAGCGGTCACCCTTCGGACTCGTCTGCTCGGCCGCTGACGAACCGAAGGGTGATCGCCCCTTGCCTCGAACGTCTCTACGACGCGCCGAGAGCTCTGGACGTGAGGGTGTACGCCGCTATGGAGATGAGGGTGTACGCGGACAGGCGGTGAGCATGCCGGAGCCGACATAGCCCAGATCCCCCATGCTCTCCCGGTCGGCGAAGGCTTTGGGAAAGTGGGACTGGCACCAGGCGTACATGTCGTGCCGACTGCCGGGTACCGGCGCGGAGACGGCGAGCAGGTCCCCGCTGAGAGTGGCGGCGACCTGCAGGTTGAAGCCTGTGTCACGATGCTTGCCGGAGAACATCGTGGTGCCCTCGCTCGCCCAGTCCCACGTGGTGACCAGGGTCCCGTCGGCCAGGACGATCCTGCCGTGTGAGGCGTCGGCGGGGTCGGGCACATGCTCGGCCAGGGCCGTCTCCACCACCGGGAGCAGCGTGGTCCACCGGCGCGAGACGGTGGCCTGGGAGATGTGGAACAGTTCCGCCGCCGCTTGCTGGACGGGGTTCTGCCGCAGCAGGAACAACACCAGGACCACGGACTTGTACAGGCCCAGCGCCCACATCCGTCCCGGCACCACGGGCGGATCGGGGTCCTCCACCAGCATCGTGTGGACCCGGACCACCAAGGCCTCCAGTTGATCCGCTTCCAGCCCTGTCGTAACGTTCCAGCTCAACGGCCCTGCCCCGGTGGAAAACTGACGTCGTCGCAAACGCCAGGCTACCGAGCAGGGCCGTCTTGCTGATCAAGAAACCAAGCCCGTGAATAACCCTCCGGATCTTCACGATGGGCGTCGAACAAAGCGTTCGCGCGGTAAGCCTCGGCACTTCCCCCGCAGTGGTGGACACCTTCGATCGGCCCCGGTGAGGGGCTGGCAGGAGGGACCACTTATGGTGATGAAGGTTTACTGACCTGAGCGCTTCGAGGTGGTTGGTCTACTTGCCGGGGCTGACTGGTCGTCATTTGCGCGCTATGTCATAGGTATGCGCTATGCGGATGGGGGCGGGCTGACGGCGAAGGGCCGTCAGCGCCGCGAGGCGGTGCGGCTGGAGGCCGCGGGGTTGTTCGCCGAGGGGATCAAGCCGCCGGAGGTCGCCCGCAGGCTGCGAGTGAGCTCCAAGTCGGCCTACCAGTGGCACCTGGTGTGGAAGCGGGGTGGGGTGAGAGCGCTCGCCTCGCGGGGTGCGAGCGGGCAGCGCTGCAAACTGTCGGCGCGGTGCCTTCAGAAGCTGGCCTCCTGCCTGGAGGAGGGGCCGGCGGCGCACGGCTGGGACCAGGACCAGGTCTGGACCGGTGCGCGGGTGGCGACGCTGATCGGCAGGGAGTTCCACGTCTCCTACAGTGTCTCGGGCGCCACTCGTCTCATGCGCCGCCTCGGGTTCACCCCGCAGGTCCCCGCACGGCGGGCCGCGGAACGCGACGAGCAGGCCGTCACCGCGTGGAAGGAGGCGACCTGGGCGGAGGTAAAAGCGCCCGTGCGGCCTGCGACGGCTTCATCTGCTTCGAGGACGAGGCCGGGTTCACCCGCAGGCCGCCGAAGGGCCGCACCTGGGGCAGGCGGGGCATCACCCCGGTCGTGAGGGTCAGCGGCCGCCGCTCGGGCAAGAGTCTCCGTCGCCGGGCTGATCGCGATGCGTCCCGGTTCACGGACCCGGCTGTGCCACCGGCTGCGGCTGCACACCGGGCGCAAGGGCGAACGCCGCAGCCTGTCCGAGGACGACTACATCCGCCTGATCGACGGGATGCATCAGCTGGTCAAGGCGCCCATCGTGCTCGTATGGGACCGGCTGAACACCCACGTATCCCACACGATGCGCGACCTGATCGACGCGCGCGACTGGCTGACCGTGTTCATCCTTCCCGCGTACGCACCCGAGCTGAACGCGGTCGAGTACCTGTGGGCCCACGTCAAACGCAGCCTCGCCAACCTCTCCAGCGTCGCCCTCGACCGCCTTGCCACACTCGTGCGCAACCGACTCAAACGGCTGCAGTACCGCCCCGACCTCCTCGACGGCTTCCTCGCCGGGACCGGGCTCGCCCTCGACCTCCCACCACCATCACCCCGACGCGCTGAGGTCAGTATTCGCCCGAGTTCAAGGCCGACGCCGTCGCGCTGTACCACTCGGACCCCGACCTCACGATCGTGCAGGCCGCCCGCGATCTGGGGATCAACCCGGAGACGCTGCGGAACTGGATCCGCGCCGACCGCGCCCGCGGCGGCAGCACCACGAAGAACATGAAGGACACCCCGGTGAGCAAGGCCACGAAGGAAGAGCTGGAGGCCGAGTTAGCGGCCCTGCGCACGGAGCTGAAGACGGTGCGCAAGGAGAATGCGACGCTCGCCCAGGAGCGCGACATCCTGCGCAAGGCCACGAAGTTTTTCGCCTCCGAGATGAGCTGGTGACGAGCCGCTTCCAGTACCTTCGAGGACCATCGCGAGACCTTCGAGGTCAAGCGGCTCTGCCACGTGCTGGACGTCGTCCGCTCCAGCTACTACAAGTGGCGCTCTTCGCGTGAGGCCCGTGCCCAGCGCGAGCGGGACGACCAGGTCCTGGCCGACAGGATCCGGGCCGTGCACACGGACTCGGACGGCGCCTACGGCGCCCCACGCATCACCGCCGAGCTCCGCGACACCCACGGCATGCACATCAACGAGAAGAGGGTCGCCCGCGTCATGCGCAAGTTCCGCATCACCGGCTTCCACCTGCGCAAGCGCATACGCACCACCATCCCCGAGCCGTCGCAGACGCCGGTGCCGGACCTGTTCAAGAGGGACTTCACCGCTGCCGCGCCGAACCTGAAGTACATGGGCGACATAACGTATCTCCCCGTCGGAGACGGCGAGCACCTCTATCTCGCTACGGTCCTGGACTGCTCCTCACGCCGGGTGGCGGCCTGGTCGATCGCCGATCACATGCGCACCGACCTCGTTGCCGACGCGCTGAAGATGGCCGCCGCCACCCGTGGCAGCCTCGACGGCGCCATCTTCCACAGCGATCACGGGGCGCAGTACGGATCCCGTGAATTCGCCGGCCTCTGCCGGGAGTTGGGAGTCACCCAGTCCATGGGTGCCGTCGGGACGAGTGCGGACAACGCCGCCTGCGAGTCCTTCCACGCGTCTCTGAAACGGGAGATCCTCAAGGGAGCACGGCGCTTCGACGGGGCCGGCGCCTGCCGGCGTACCGTCTTCCGCTGGCTGACGCGGTACAACACCTGGCGCCGCCACTCGGCGAACGGACAGCTCAGCCCCGTCGCCTACGAACAGATGTCAGCTACCCTGACACTCGTGGTGTGTCGCTGCTTAGTTCTGGTGTGTCTGGTTGGGAGGTTGGTGCCTCAGATTCCTTCCCCTTTGCCAGACAGGGCTGTTGTCATGGGTTCGCAGAAGAAGTGGCCGGTCAGGTTGACTGCGCGGGACCGCGAGGAGTTGGTCCGGGTGACCACGACGGGTGTTCGTGGAGCCTCGATGATCATGCGTGCGGGAGTGTTGCTCGCACTGGACACCTCGGTGGGTGAGGTGGATTCCAAGGAGATGATCGCGACCCGGCTTGGCGTCTCTGGTGAGACGTTGCGGCTGGTCGCCAAGCGCTTCACCGAGACCGGCGGCGATGTTCACGCCACAATCGCACGGAAGAGGCGCGACCTGCCGCCGGTGCCCTCGCCGGTGACCGGTGAGGTCGAAGCCCGGCTGATCGCGATGGCGTGCTCCCAGCCGCCCCAGGGCTATGCACGGTGGTCACTGCGGCTGCTGGAGAAGCACGTCGCGCTGGTCGAGGACATCCCTGATCTGGACCACTCCACCATCGGGAGGATCTTAAAAAAACGGAACTGCGTCCTCACCTGAAGAAGTGCTGGACCATCCCACCACGAGCGAACGCGCAGTTCGCGGCCCGGATGGAAGACGTGCTGGCCGTCTATGCCCGGCCCTATGACCCGGCACGTCCGGTGGTGTGCATGGACGAGAAGCCCTACCAACTCCTCGACCATGCCCGCGGCCCGCTCCCGGCCCGACCTGGCCACGACGCCTGCCAGGACAGCGAGTACATCCGCTGCGGCACATGCTCCATCTTCGTGTGGGTCGAACCCTTACGCGGGTGGCGTCGCGTGCAGGCACTGTCCCAGCGGACCCGGATCGACTGGGCCGGCCAGGTCAAGCAGCTGCTGAGCGTGGACTACCCAGCAGCCGAGACCGTGGTGCTGGTGATGGACAACCTCAACACCCACGACATCGCCTCACTGTACGAGGCATTCGAACCAGAAGAGGCATTCGCCCTGACTCAACGCCTCGAGATCCACCACACGCCCAAACACGGGTCATGGCTCAACATCGCCGAGACCGAACTCGCCGCGCTGAGCAGGCAATGCCTCGACCGCCGGATCGGCGACCTCAACACACTCAACACCGAACTCTCAGCCTGGCAGAACGCCACCAACACCGACCAACGTCAGGTGGACTGGCAGTTCACCACCCACGACGCACGCATCAAACTGCGCCACCTATATCCCAAAAATTAGCCGCGACAGTCTACTCGCCGCATAACAAACAAACAGGTGTCCACCCTTCGGGTGGAAGGCCCCAGGACGTTGCCTTCTTGGTCCACCGCACGCCACAAGTACCGCATCTTCCCGTTGGCCTTGATGAAGACCTCGTCCAGGTGCCACCGGTTGCCCGGGCGGGGCTGCCGGCGGCGCAGCCGCGCGGCGTAGGCGGGGCCGAACCGGTCGCACCACAGACGGATCGCCTCATAGGACACCTGGATGCCGCGCTCGCACAGCAGCTCCTCCACGTCACGAAGGCTGAGCCTGAACCGGTGGTACAGCCAGACCGCGTGCGCGATCACCTCCGGCGGGAACCGGAACCCCCGGTACGACGGCGCTTCAGACTCCACGGCCAGGCCCCTCCCACGACGATCCCCACCAAGATCATCGCACCCCGCCCCCCAACTTGATAATGCCGTGGCGAGGAGTCTCCGACGGCAGTTATGCATATGCAATGTCACCATTCTCGAAAGGCGGAAGAATTGCTTCTCCATTCCCGTTCATCGCATATAAGACGCGAATCGGCTATATCTATGATGTTGCCGGTCGCGCGATTGTAGTACTTTCTGCCGTCATGGGGAGTGAGTCAGTCGTCGCAGGTAGTGCCAGTCTTCGGCGAGGTGCCGATCAATAGGTACCTGTTGACGATGTCGGTGACGCAAGAGCTGGTGCCGTAGGCGGTGTGTCCGTTGCCGCGGTGGGTGATCTGGATGGCCACCTCCGGGCCGAGTTGGCGAGCCATGGAGGCGAGATTGGTATGAGGCGTAGCGGGGTCGCCGGTGGTGGAGATGAGGAGGACGGGAGCGGAACCCGTTGCGGTGACGGGGGCGTTGGGTCTGCCGCGGGTGGGCCACCCGGTGCATTGCAGCAGCTGTGTCCAGGCGTAGTGGTGGCCGAAGACAGGTGAGGCTTCGCGGAAGGCGGACAGGCTGTCTGTGATGTCCCGGAGTGTGTAGCGGTGGGAGGTGTCGGCGCAGAGGGTGGCGGTGGCGGCGGCTTGGGTGGTGCTGTAGTGGCCCTGCTGGTCGCGCCCCGTCAGCGCGTCCGAGAGGGCGAGGAGAATGTTCCCCTTGCCCTGTCGCAGGGCTGCCTGGAGCCCGCTCCTGAGATGAGGCCAGTAGCTTTCCGCGTAGAGAGCCTGGATGACGCCGTTGAGCGCGCGGGTCTGGGTGAGGGGGCGGCCATCCGTTGTGGGGAGGGGCTTGTGCTCCAGTCCGTCCAGCAGGGCCCCGATCTTGTGTTCAGCTTGATCAGGCTCATCTCCCAGCGGGCAGGCGGGCTGTTTGCCGGTGCAGTCGGCGATGAACCTCTGCAGAGCCAGCTGGAAGCCTCTCGCCTGTCCGAGTGCGCTCTGTTCGGGGTTTTGGGCCGGGTTGGTGACGGCGTCGAGGACCATCCGACCGACGCGGGCGGGAAACAGATGGGCGTACAGGGCGCCGAGTTCTGTGCCGTACGAGAAGCCCACATAGGAGAGCCTGTCGTCGCCGAGGACCTGGCGCAGCAGGTCCAGGTCGCGAGCGGTGCTGCGGGTGCCGACGTGCGCAAGCATCGGTCCCGAGTTCTTGGCGCAGGCCCGGGTGGTCGCACGTGCCACGCGCAGGAGTGCGGCTTGCTCGGCCGGAGTGTCGGGTGTGCTGTCAGCGGCGGAAGCCTCGTCGCGGGCGGAGTCGTCCAGGCAGCGGACCGGGCGGCTGCTGCCGGTACCCCGGGGGTCGAAGCTGACCAGGTCGTAGCGGGTGCGGAGTTCCTCGAAATCCTGATACGTCTGCACGGCCGCCGGCAGCATGGTCACCCCGGGGTCACCTGGACCACCGAAGTTGAAGATGAGCGAGCCGATTCTGTGCCCGGGTCCGGAGGCCCGGGCCCGGATGAGCGCCAGTTCCATGCGCTCCCCGCCCGGGTCGGACCAATCCACTGGCACCTTCACCGCGGCGCATTCCCACTCGGTGTCATTGGCAGGCCGGGTCGATTCTGCCGTCTGAGCGGGACAGCTCTGCCAGTGAGGCTTCTGCGCAGCCAGCTCACCCACGCCGTCCGCCTGGCTGCCCCCGTGTTTGTCGGCGTCGCAGGCACTGACCAGCGCAAGAAGCAGAACTGCCGCAGCACTCGCCGCCGCCCGGGATAACCGCGGTAGCCTCCTTGACACTGGCCGTCCGTGTTCTGGCACCGCCAACCTCCCCGCTTCCACCCGCCCCCGTCCTTTGAAGCAGCGTAAGGACAACCCATCGGCCTGGCAGCTCAACCCAGGACCGGGACCGGCACCACGCAATCACCTCAATGGCATGCCGGAAGACAGGTGATGACGCGCATGGTCCACGTGTGGAAACACGCCCTCGGTACGAGGGCCTACGCCGACCGCGCCGCCCGGCCCGTCCTCCCGCCTCACTCCGCTGCGGCCGCCTGCCTGCACGGTGCCGAACACGTGTGGGGAGTACGCCGCTGCTGGTGATCCGAGCCGGAGCGGCTGCGCGGAACCCCGCACCAGGGACTCATGGGGCTGGCGCCCAGCCAGGAAGTCACCGCTTCGCGAGGGAAACCGCGGGCGGCCACGGCAATGCCTTGCTTGACTGGCCCCGCAGCTGGAGCTCGGCGACTCTGGCCCGATCTTCGGCGGACCGTGCCTTGTCACGGGCCTGGTCGAGCTGTTCGCGCAGGTCATCTACCTTGGTTTCCAAGCCGTGGACACGGCTGCGATAGCTCTCGGCATCCTCGCGTACGCGCTGCAGCTCGTCATGGAGTTCCTGACGGATGGTCTCGGCGGCCTGGAGGTGGGCATCGGCGTGGTCGGCGGCACGGCGAGCGGCCGCCTCGGCATACTGGGCGCGCTCCTCGGCGATACGGGCATGCTCGCTGTTGCGTACAGCCTCGGCCTTGGCCTCAAGGACCTTTTCCCGCTCCGCTTGGAGGCGCTGCTGTATCTCCGCGACACGGCGCTCGGCCTCGGTCTGGGCGCGGTCGACTGCGGCCTGTGCGTCTCGCGTGATCCGCCTGGTCTCGGCCTCGAACCGCGCCCTGGCCTCTTCCAGTTCCCTGATCGCCTGGTCTGCGGCGCCCGCGGCGGTGTTCTTCCTGGCCTGGTACGCGGTCATGGCGTTGTGGTGCGGATCCCTGCAGTACTTGGGAGTCCGGCCCGGAGTGCCTGGGCCCTTGGGCGTCCGCGGCCGCGTGCACCCCGGGAACGCGCACGTCAGGGTCTGTTCAACCTCGGCCACGACCGTCTGCCGGGCCTGCTGCCCACGCGTCATCGCCATGCCCGCAAGGTGATCAGTCGGGCGTCGGCGGGTTGCTTGTGGAGGTCCATGGGGAGTGCGGTTCCTGTCTCAGCCTTGACCGGTGTGGTCCCTGCAGCTTTACGACACGATGAGACGGGCGATTGATACGGGGAAAGCCTCGCTACTCATGTGCGGTGCATCACCATTGTCGTGATCACCCGGAACACCGGGCCGAACAACGAGCAACCCTGCCGGCACTGACAGCGGGCGTGGTCCGAAGGACGGGCGGCAATTGGAATGCCCAGGTGGCTCCGGTGCCTGTGGTCTCTGTGCGGGCCGGTGCGTCGCCATGTTTGAGGGTGTTGTCCCGCAGGGGGAGTGGGACGTACATGGCGGCGCACCGGCAGTCCCTGGGAGGGGGAGTTCCCTGGGACAGTGCAGTCCGGGAGTCCCGGCTTGCCTCAGTAGATCGGCAATGTGCTCCGCGAGGGAAGACAGTTGCGCTGCCGGGTACGTGAGAGTGTTGAATCCTGTGTTGCCTCACGGCCGCGACTGAAATGCGCCGCCGTGGTGTGGCCTTAATACTGGATTGGCCGGTGGCGCGTTTCCCCAGTCGCGGACCGGCCGAAGAAGCGGTGCCCCGGGCCTCCCGAGCGACCCGGGGCATCGCCGTGTCCGCGGGCAGGAACGGGTGACGCTGCGGGTTATGCAGGTCAGGACGTCGCGCGGTGGAGTATCCCCTGACATGCGAGTGCTCACGACAGCGGTGACTACCGCCAGGTCCCCGTATCTCCAGAGTCGGAGGGATACGGGGACCCTGCGGAGGAAAGGGTGTAGTCAGGCCCAGTCCCGCATATCGGAGTCTGCGCGGACGAGGATATGACGCCGTGTCACGCCATCAGTCCTTGTCGCATGGCGCTCTGAAACGGCTTGTCGAGCTGTTTGCCGCGGTGCAGAATAATCTATCGGTTTGAGGTCGGTTTGGGTGATAATGGGCTGGGGTCGCTCACGCGTTCTGCCCGTAGTAGACCCTTCGTGGTCGGGCAGAACGCGGCGGACCTTGCTGCGGCCGAGGCAAGTCGGCGGGCCTTACTGCCTGGACTGTGGCTGTCCGCCCGGCGGCGCGGATCGGCGCGCGCGTCCGGTGTGTGCTCCACGCAGCGGTAGACGCCCACCACGTAGTAGATGCCGGCGCCATGGCGAGGTCGGGGAGCCGCCAGTTCGTGAAAGATCGTTTGCAGCCGGTCGCCGATCCGTCGTGGCAGTCGCGGTAGGAGAACTCAAGACCGTCGAGGCTCGGCCGGGGGTTCTTGACGGAGGCCTGAGTGCGGTCTGCCATGCCGCGCGGATCATGTACGGCTTGAACGGGTACGCAACTCAAGTGCAGGTCCCAGCGCCGGGCCTCAGCGGTGTGGCGCCATCTCAGTCAGCGAATGCGAAACGGCGAGGGGGGCCAGCGCCAGCTACAGCCAGTAGCCGGCCAGGACAGTCGCCCTCGCGGACTGGGCTGCCACCAGGCATGCGGCGGTGAGGACAGCGGCGGCCGGGCGCCTCGTCAAGACGGCCGACAGCGGGACCAAGACGCTCTCCGGCCACGCGGCTCCGTTCACAGGTGGTACGGCGGACGCCGCGCAGCCCGGGTGCGTGCGCGAAGCCGGTACCGACAGGCCCAACCACTCCAAGGCGGTCGCCTCGACCACGACGGCGCGCTGGGCGCGCACAGGGTACGAGCATGCGCACGCCGGCGGCGGTGGTTGAGCCGGGCCGCGTCTTTCCGTTCGGCCAGTGAGTTCGTAGGGTCTGGCTTCACGGGTGGCAAGTGCATCATCGCGCAGTCACCAGGGCTCGGCGGACGAGTATCCCAACGGCAGACCGATGGAATCGCCAGCCTTCCCGCTTTCCTCAAGTGGCCCTATTCGCCAGGCATTTGGCCAACGTGTCGCGCCGTGCGGGACCGATCGCGAGGCGGTATTTTCGGCGTCTTTCTGGCTGTTGAGCGTGGCCCGCGGTCGAGATGGTGGCTTCCCCAGGAGGAGGATTTTGCCGAATCGAATGCAAGTCTGCCCCAGCTGTGGCAGTTTGAGTATAGGTCAGTAGGGGACGGTAACCGGTGATCGCGCTTGTCGGGCAGCCAGTAAGGTCAGCCAGCCGGGATGTTGTTCAACTAATCATTAAAGATGGTTCGGTTGATCTGTCGTAGCGCTGAGCAGGAGAGCTGTGATGCATCTCATAAAAGAGGCGGCTGAAACTCGCGTAGCGAATCAGTGTCGTGCCGGGTCGTAGGGGAAACCGGAGTATCGGCTCACCCCGAAACACAATGCAGAGGCTTGTCATGGACGTCACCTTCACGCAGGTAGCTGAAGTCCGGATCATTGCCTTACGGGACAAGCCAGTTCCGTTCCGGGCCGCCCTCCGCTATTCGTCGACGGACCCCCTGGCGGTCCAGGTCATCCTGCCCGCCGAGGCGACCCGGGGAGGCTGGCCGAGGACGTGGGTTTTCGCCAGGGACTTGCTGTCGGAGGGCTTGAACAAGGACGCTGGAAGCGGGAGCGTCCGCATATGGTCGTGTTGTCCCTCGGGCACGGTTCTGGAGTTCCACTCCGCCGGAGAGATACTTCCTGTCCAGTTCAGAACTGCCGTCCTCGCACGCTTCCTGCGGTGCTCGTATGCCCTGGTCGCCCCAGGAAAAGAGGACGTCGGTGGGGCACTTGAGAGGAGTTTGGATTCGGTCATGAGGGACGGCCCGGTTCAGCGGGAGTGAAGGCTCTTCGGTGAGAGTGAGAGCCACTTTCGGCATGAGCGACGGACGGCTCTGCCGCATGCAGTGAGAATCTGGGGCAAGGGTGTTCGGGCCGCGGGCACCTGGGAACGGGGGGCAGAATTCGCCTTTCTCACACACGGGGCCGCGACCAAACCGGCAGCGGCCAGGGCAGGGCCCGCCGGGGTGGCGGGTGAGCAAGTTATGTCGTCGAAACGCGGCCCCAGGTCATGGTCGGCGCGCCCGTCAAGCGTGGGGCGGCCCGAGAGGGAGTACAAACGGTGGCAGTACCTAAGAAGGGCCGGAGAGCGGGCGCGCAGAGAAGGCGAGGGCACTCGCTTGCCCTCATTCTGATCGCCCTCGTGGCGATGACGGGAGGAATGCTCGCCTCCGAAAACACCACTCCCCGTCTCGGAATCGACCTTGTCGGCGGTACGAGCATCACGCTCAAGGCAAGAGCCGACCAGGGGTCGGCGATCAACAAGACCAACATGGACACCGCGGTCGACATCATGAACCGCCGCGTCAATGGCTTAGGTGTCTCCGAGGCGGAGGTGCAGACCCAGGGGACCGACCACATCATCGTGAACATCCCCAAGGGCACGAACTCCAAGGAGGCCCGGCAACAGGTCGGCACCACCGCCAAGCTGTACTTCCGCCCGGTCCTGACCAGCGAGCCCAGCAGCACCTCAGCGCGCCCGTCACCGAGCGCGTCCCCCCGTGGCGGAGTCTCCTCCCAAGGAGGCAGGGGCCCGTCGGTGGGCGCCGCGCCCAGACACAAGGCATCTCCCGCTGCCTCCGGCACCGCGAGGGACCGCGGGCCCGGCGCAGCAGACCGGAACAGCTCCCAGCCGTCGGTCACCCCCTCCGCCCGCACGGGCGACTCGACCACGGCATCCGACATGCGGACTCGGTACGCGGCCCTGGACTGCGCCAAGTCCGCCGAGCGCGCCAAGGCCGGCGAGCACGCCAAGCCCGGCGAGCCCACCCTGGCCTGCGGTGAGATCAACAAGGTCTGGTACAAGTACCTGCTCGGTCCGGCTGCCATCGATGGCACCGAGGTGAAGAAGGCCCAAGCGGTCTACGACATCCAAGGTGCCGCCGGGTGGCAGGTCCAGATGACCTTCACTTCCAGCGGATCGAAGAAGTTCGCCGACATCACCGGCGAACTGGCCACCAAGCAGCAACCGCAGAATCAGTTCGGCATCGTCCTCGACGGCCAGGTCGTCTCCAGCCCGTATGTGCGGACGGCCATCGCGGGGGGCCAGGCGGAAATCTCCGGCAGCTTCACACAGCAGGAGGCACTCAATCTCGCCAACATGCTGTCGTACGGCGCCCTGCCGCTGTCGTTCAAGGAAGAGACCGTCACCACGGTGACCGCCGCCCTCGGCGGTGCGCAGCTGCACGCCGGACTGCTCGCCGGCGCCATCGGGTTCGCCCTGGTCGTGATCTACCTGCTGGTCTACTACCGAGGCCTGTCGGTTGTGGCCCTGGCCTCCCTGGCCGTCTCCGCCGTCCTCACCTACGCGATCATGTCGCTGCTCGGCCCGGCCATCGGTTTCGCACTGAACCTGCCGGCCGTCTGCGGCGCCATCGTCGCCATCGGGATCACCGCGGACTCATTCATTGTGTACTTCGAGCGCATCCGGGACGAGATCCGCGAGGGCCGCTCGCTGTACCCCGCGATCGAGCGGGCCTGGCCGCGCGCCCGGCGCACCATCCTGGTCTCCGACTTCGTGTCGTTCCTCGCCGCCGCCGTGCTGTTCACCGTGACCGTCGGCAAGGTGAAGGGCTTCGCCTTCACGCTCGGCCTGACCACCCTGCTCGACGTGATCGTCGTCTTCTACTTCACCAAGCCGTTGATGACACGCCTGGCCCGCCGCCCGTTCTTCGCGCATGGCCACAAGTGGTCCGGTCTCGACCCGAAGAGCCTGGGCGCCAAGCCGCCACTGCGCCGCTCCGGCCGTCGCGGCGGACGAAGAAGAGATGAGCAGGGGTCGGGACTCCGCGGCCTCGGTGCTCGGCTGCATCGCGGCGAGATCAGCTACGACTTCGTAGGCAAGCGCAAGATCTGGTACGGCCTCTCCGTCCTGATCACCCTCTTGGCCATCGCCGGCTTGGCGGTGCGCGGCCTGAACATGGGCATCGAATTCCAGGGCGGAGCGGTCTTCACGACGCCGGCAAAGATCAGCACGTCGGTCGCGAAGGCGGAGGAATACGCGCATGACGCCTCCGGCCATGAGGCCATCGTGCAAAAGCTGGGCAACGGCAGTCTGCGCATCCAGATCGCCGGCATCGACACCGACTCATCCGACCAGATCAAGCAGGAACTGGCCGAGGACCTCAACCTCGACCCGGAGCGGCTGGCAGCAGACCTGGTCGGCCCGAGCTGGGGCGAAGAGATCGCCAACAAAGCCTGGCAGGGCCTTGGCATCTTCATGGTCCTCGTGGTGATCTATCTGGCGATCACGTTCGAGTGGCGCATGGCGGTCGCGGCTCTCGTCGCTCTCATTCACGACATCACCATCACGATCGGCATCTATGCCTTGGTCGGGTTCGAGGCGACGCCCGGCACTGTGATCGGTCTGCTGACGATCCTCGGATACTCGCTGTACGACACGGTCGTTGTCTTCGACAGTCTCAAGGAACAGACGAAGGACATCACCGGACAGGCCCAGTTCACCTATGGCGAGATCGCCAATCGGTCGATCAACGGCACGCTGGTCCGCTCCATCAACACCACCGTGGTCGCCCTGCTCCCGGTGGCCGGCCTTCTGTTCATCGGTGGCGGGTTCCTTGGTACGGGCACACTGAAGGACATCTCCTTGTCCCTGTTCGTCGGCCTCGCGGCCGGCGCGTACTCCTCCATCTTCATCGCCACGCCGATCGTCGCCGACTTGAAGGAGCGCGAGCCGGAGATGCGGGCCCTCAAGAGGCGGGTCCTGGCCAAGCGAGCGCAGGCCACCGTCAAGGGGAGCTCCGGGCGGACGCGGTCTCGTCCAGGCCACCGGACGGATGACCAGGCGCCCGCCCTGGCGGGTGCGCGGAACCAGCCCCCCACCCGCACCTCGGGCCGCGGCAGAGCCTCCAGGAAGCGCCGGTGACTCCACCATGCCCTTCACTGAGGTGGCTCCGCCGCACGCGCGTCCTCGACGTCGGAACAGATGGGCCGGGTTGTTACCCGTCATCTTCGGGCATTGGTTCGCCGGCTTCATAGGCGGCACACCGTGTGCAGCCCTGGTCGAGGCACGTACGGGTTCGCCATCCCCGTCGGGTGCTCTCGCAGCCGGGTGCCTGCCAGGGGTAGGGAATTAAGCCGAAAGCACGCCATGCGGCCTGCCGTGCAGCCGCGAGGGCCGCTGGGTCGTTGGGTGTTTCGAGCAGGGCCAGAGCCTGCTGCAGGGCCTTGCGCGCCGGCACTGGATTGGGGACGGAGCGGGGGCCCAGGTTCGCAGCCAGCAGACCCGTGGAGCGCGGGTGCTGCCAGGCTGGTTGTGAACGCATGAGTTTGGCAGCCACGATCATCATCTTGCTTCGCACAGTCCGCACAAACTCGTCCCGGTGCAGGCGCGTTACGGACATGAGCGGGTAATCATCCCGACGAGCGAGCGCTCATAGTTCTTACGGTTGTGCATACCGGGCAGGCGGGCGCCCCCTTCGACGGGCGTGGCGATGCTGCGATCGGCCTCATACATCGGATCAGACCAGCAGCGGATAGACGCAGTACACGGCACTACGCGCGCCCGCCCGATCGGTGGCAGGAGCAGGCGCAGCGGGACTGCAGGAGGATGCCGATCCCATGGGGGAGGGGGATGTCCTGGAGCTGATGGCAGCTGTTGTGCAGGTCCGTGTATCCGGGCCGCGTCGCCAGCAGGCACTCGGTGGACAGGGACGTCATCTCGGATATGGGCAAGGTCATGAGGGTGCGTTGCGGAGGCGTTCGTAGTGGTCGCACAGGGCGTTCAGGCAGCGGGCCAGGAGCCGGGCATGCGCCACCCGGGACTGCAGCGAGGCGTGCGGCGTGACGCCCAGCTTCCGACGGGCCTCGCCGATGCAGGCGAGCGCGCAGTACGACTGCGTGTCGCTGGGCCGCGGACCGGCCGCTCGCTCAACCTCGGGCAGGATCGACTCCAGATGCCCGCGCAAGGCGAGGGCGAGCGTCTCGAGTTCGCCGACAGTGGGCGGCAGAGCATCGGAGCTGTCGTCGGGGCCGAGAACACGCCATGCGCTGTCCCGCATGATCTGAAGATCAGCGGCGCCCGATGCCGGTGTCCGGCAGTCGGAGTGGGGGCCGCAGCTGGCTTATGTCGGCTCATCGTCGAGGTGGTGACCTCATCCCTGGAGTTGACCGTCGGACCGCCGGGCGGTCTGAGCCTTCGTACGCAGGTAAGGACGCAAAGTCTCGCTGATACCCCGTCAAGACACGGCGCCTGCACTGCACTTGACGCCCCCTGCCATTATCCACGCCGGCGGCTTTCGCGTGCAATTTCACGGGAAATTGCGCGAGGAGCGTCGATGCGGAGCACGGGTAGGGCGAGAGTGAGATGCCAAGCACCGAACAGCATGCGGGCAGGCTCGTTAGGCGTCCGCTGGACCAAGAACCGGCACAACAACACCGAGCGCAACTGCGTCGAGGTTGCGCCTCCCGCTTCTCGCGGTTAGACGTCGGGAGGCGGAGGGTGCGCAGAATGCGGTCTGTCGTATGCCGGTCTACAGGGAGTCAGGATGTCCGCCGAGTCGCCTCGCATCTCTCCCGCCTCGCACCGTACCTCGACCGGACCGAACCCGCGCCGACCCTGCTGAAGATGCTGGTCGGCGTCCAGCTGGCCGGTATCCGCGAGGACCTCGGCCTCTCCCAGGACCAGGCCGCGCGTGCCGTGGGGTTCAGTCCCGCGAAGCTGTCGCGCATCGAGGCGGGCAAGAGCCGTCGGCCGTCCACCGAGAGCGACGTACGCACGCTCCTTGAGTACTACCGGGCCGAGGAGTACGAGGGCTCGGCGCTGCTGCAGCTGCTGCGCCGTGCCGGTGAGCCGGGATGGTGGCAGCGCTATGACAAGCGGCTGATGCCGGAGTGGTTCGACCGGCTGGTCGGGCTGCAGGAGGCCGCGACGGCCATCCGTACCTTTGAACTCCAGTACATTCCCGGCCTGTTGCAGACCGAGACTACACCCGGGCCGTGGTGCAGCGCGGGCTGCCCATGGCGCCGGCCCGTGAGGTGCAGCGCCGTGTGGAGCTGCGCACGCGGCGACGGGAGCTGTTGCACCGCCCGGAGGCGCCCCAGTTGTGGGCGATCGTCGACGAGTCGGTGCTGCTGCGTGTACTGGGCAGCCGTGAGGTGATGCGGGCACAGCTGGAGCATCTCGTGGAGATGGCCCAGCGCCCCCATGTGACCGTGCAGATCGTGCCGCTGGATGTGACGAACGCGTCCGCGCCCGCCATGCCGATCACCTATCTCCGCTTCGGCGGCGCCGATCTGCCCGACATCGTCTACCTGGAGCACATCAAGAGCGCCGCGTTCTTGGAGGACCGGGACGAGACCGAGGAATACCGGCTCGCCCTGGACCGCCTCGGCGACGAAGCGCTCACCCCCGACGACTCACTCGACCGGCTGCGCCAGACGGCCAAGCGATACGCCTGACTTGGTCAGTCTCGGACGATTGGTCACCTGGGGAAGGGAATCAGCGACTTCCGCTGCTGAGTGTCACGTCGCGAGGCCACTGGTAACGCCGGTGTCCTGGGAGGGGCTCACACGCGGTACACGACTGCCGCCTCTCCGGTCATCGCAAGTCCCCGTCAGCCGGCTTCGGAAAGGACTTGCTTGATGCGGTCGGCGGCACGGGAGGGCTGGTGATCCCTGTGGGCTGATTCCAGCAGCAGACGCCATGAGGTGACTGTCGGCCGGCGTCGTAAGACGGCGCGGCGCTCTCGTTCGGTCATTCCTCCCCATACCCCGTGCTCAATACGATGGTCCAGGGCGTATGCGAGGCACTCGGTACGTACCAGGCAGCCCGTGCACACGGCTTTGGCCCGGTGTTGCGCGGTGCCTTCGACGAAGAGGTCGTCCGGATCGCCGCCGCTGCACGCTGCCTGCTTGCTCCAGCTATTGAGTGTGCTCACTTCGGTGCCGTCCTCTCCCCGATCGATTCCCGCGATCCCGCTTCTCTGATCACCGTTGTGGTGGCGGGTGTCGGTGCGGGGGGTTCCACACCGTCTGTGGCCGCTGAGAAGACAAGGACGCCAGCCAGCCATCATGCCGGGCTGACTGGACATCCGCCTGCCGCCAATAAAGTGACCTTGGGTGCTGACCTCGTCCTCGCGGGTCCGTCGGCGCACCCCGTATCTCCCCGGCCGGACCGTGGCTGCCAGGGGGTCTTTCCTGACCTGGACTACCATCGAACCCCCCCATTCGGGTCATTATTCATAGTATCGAGATATAAGGGAAGAATGGTTGTAAGGAGGGCATAATGAGACACCTTGTAAGGACGTGGGCAACGATGCTTGCCTTCGCAAGCCTTTCCTTATGCGTAGCGGCCCCGCCCGCCAGCGCCGCGGTGGGCCATAGCGGCGCTGCTTGCCGTATCAACTGGGGCGGTGACGTCAAGGCAAGTCCCGCCTATGTCACAGAGCCTGTCAGGAACGCGCGTACCGAGCGCCACGACTGCTTCGACAGGATGATCATCGAGGTCCCCGGTGCCGGCCGCGGCAGCCTAGGCTATTCCGTCAGGTATGTGCACCGTCTCTACCAGGACGGATCGGGAGACCTCATACCAGTCTCCGGCGGAGCGATCATCGAAGTAGTGGTGCACGCTCCGTCTTACGACATCACCACAGGTGAGCCGACATACGCCGCTGAGCCGCGTCAACTCCTGCCAGGGGTGAACCTCGCGGGGTACCGAACCTTCAGGGACGCCAGGTATGCGAGCAGCCTCGAAGGACAGACCCAGTTCGGGCTCGGCGTCCGGGCACGTCTGCCATTCCGGGTTCTGGCCCTGCCGGGCCGCATAATGGTGGACGTCGCCCACAACTGGGCGGGCGCACGCTGAACCGCGCAGCACCGCCCGCTGTCGACAGACCTGCGGCGGCGCGATCCATGCCCATGCGGTAATGGCGCCAGCCGCTTCCTCAGCCGGGGGCGGCGATCCCTCGGCACTGCGGCGGGGGCGGTACTCCGCCCGCGCCGTCATCCATTCTCCTCAGCACTGCCATGGCACCGTCCGCGCACTGCCAGCACGACTATTCATGATGAAAAGCGGCAGTTCCTTCAGTGAACCGTAATGCCGTCATCCCATGCCGTCCGGCGCAAGCCAACTACCGGCTCCTGGCCATGCCTTTCCTGGTCACAAGTGCATCCCCCCAAGACCGGTTGCACCATCTTCTTTATCGTCCCTGCGGGCGACGCGACGAACCTGAAGCCCCTTACCGACGTTTCTCCCTCGGGCGCTCGCATGCCCCCGACTGTCCTGCGCACCCCATCCCCTTGCCATCGCATGGGCGACGGGCCGTCAGGGCCGGGACAGCCATGGCTGAGCAACATGATTACCAAGGAGAAAACAGGATGGCCCGCTTCAGCATCATCATCCCTGTGTTCAAAGTTCAGGGCTTCCTACGGGAGTGCCTGGACTCGGTGCTCGGGCAGTCGTACGCCGACTTCGAGGTGATCGCCGTCGACGACTGTTCGCCGGACGGCTGCGGCGCGATCCTCGACGAATACGCGAAGCGAGACAACCGAGTTCGCGTGCTGCACTTGTCGGAGAATGTCGGCCTGGGGCGCGCCCGGAACGCCGGAATGCCATACGCCACCGGTGACTACCTCTTCTTCCTGGACAGCGACGACACCCTCACCCCGGGCGCACTGCACGCGATGGCCGACCGGTTGGCGGACACATCCGACCCGGATGTGCTGGTCTTCGATTACGTGCGGGCGTACTGGTGGGGTGGAGCGCGCAGGAATGTGCTGGCGCACATGCTGGCCGACACGGGGTACGGCACCTTCACCGTGGCCGAACACCCGGAAATCCTCGACCTGTTAATGGTGGTGTGGAACAAGGTCTACCGGCGGGACTTCGTCGAGCGCGAGGGCTTCACCTTCCCGCCGGGCTATTACGAGGACACACCATGGACCTTCCCGGTCATGCTCACCGCGCAGCGGATCGCCACACTCGACCGGATCTGTCTGAACTACCGCCAGCGCCGACAAGGCAACATTCTGTCGACGACCAGCCGTAAACACTTCGATATTCACGACCAGTACGAGCGGGTCTTCGCCTTTGTCGATTCGCGGGCGGAGCTGGCGAGCTGGCGTCCATACCTGCACGCCAAGATGGGCAAGCACTGTTTGGACATCCTTGCAAAGCCGGACCGGCTGGCCCCCTCCGACAAGGCTGAGTTCTTCCGTCGCACCGCCGAGATGTTCCGCGAACGCAAGCCGCAGGGGGCGTCCATCTCCGGAAAACTCACGTTACTGGAGGGCAGTTACGCCGCTTATCGAGCCAAGCAACATGCGGTTCGGATGGGCCGCCGGCTGGAGCGCCGGGCACAGCAGGTGCGGCGGGCGGCGAGCCGCAGGATCGAGCGGGGACAGTCGGCAGTTGCCATGCGCCGGTCGCTGGATCCGAACCTCGCCGTGTACTCGGCGTTCTCACACAAGGGGGTCATCGGTGATCCTGCGGCGATCTATCACAAGGCGCGCGAGATCGCCCCCCACATCCGGGGGGTATGGGTCGTGCGCGACAAGAGGCAGGCGGAGTTAGTGCCCGAAGACATCGCGACCGTCCTCCTGGACTCCGCCGAATACCGTCGAGTCACCGGACGAGCCAAGTACTTCATCAACAACGTCAACTGGCCGGGCACCCTGACCAAGCGCCCCGGCAGCGTCCACATCCACACCCATCAGGGCACCCCGCTGAAGTACATGGCGGCCGACCTGCTGACCAAGCCCGGCGCGCGGCACGGCTTCAACGTGCCGAAGATGCTGTGGCGCGCGGACCGCTGGGACTACAGCCTGGTGGCCAACCGGCACTCGGAGCTGGTGTGGGAGCGGGCGTATCCCTGCCACTTCACGTCGGCGCGCACGGGCAGCCCGCGCAACGACGTGCTGGTCAACGCGGGCCCGGAGGCCGTCGAGGCCGCCCGCGCCCGGTTCGGGGTCCCCGCCGGGCACACCGTCGTGCTGTACGCGCCGACCCGCCGCGACTACCGCCGCGGCGGCCATGTCGACCGGATCGACCTGGCCCGGTTCGCCCGCGACCTCGGCACCGGCCACACCCTGGTCGTACGGCTGCACCCGTCGCTGGCGAACGGCACGGCACGCGGGATGGGCCTGGCCGATCTGCACCGGCGAGGCGTACTGATCGACGCGACGGACGAACCGCACGTGGAAGAGGTGATGCTCGCCGCCGACGTGCTGGTCACCGACTACTCAGCCCTGATGTTCGACTACGCCAACCTGGACCGGCCGATCGTGATCCATGCCGACGACTGGGGGGCGTACGCGGCGAGCCGGGGCGCCTACTTCGACATCACCGCGGACGCGCCGGGTCATGTGTCGTGCTCCTACCGGGAGTTGGCGTGGCTGTTCGCCTCCGGGACCTGGCGGGACGGGGAGTCGGCGCGGTTGCGGGCCGGGTTCCGGGAGCGGTTCTGCGAGTTCGACGACGGACGCGCCGCCGAACGCGTCGTACGCACACTCATGCTGCGGCAGAACGGGGAGACGCTGGAGCCTCCGTTCGCTCAGCTGCCCGACTCCACGTTGCCAAGTACCCCGACTGGTGGTTCCTTGCCCACGACCCCTACCAGTCTCAGCGTCGACCTCACAACGTGACAGCGAACCGGACACCCGGACCTGCCGGAGTGTCAGTGCGCAAGGATCAAGGCAAGAGAGGAAACCGATACGGGCGTGCGCCAACTGGTTGCCTCCATGAGGAGACGCATGCCTCGGTACCGCTGCTCATGCGGTACGACGCCAGGTCCGGCTGGCGGTTGCACTACGCCCTGGGCGAGCGCATTGCGGATGACCAAGGACAGCGAAAGGCGAGATCTTCCGTGAACGCGCGGAAACGCCATTGGCGTGGATACGGCCTCTGACGTCAAGTCCGTTGGGATCTTTTCGTCCTGACCGCGTATCAGGAGACGCTGGAGGTGTGGCCTCACATGCGGACGTAGCGCGCCGCCGTCCCTGAAGCACTGTATGACCCGTTGGGGTCGACCACGGACCTCGGGTGTCGCGTCACTCTGTACCGCGTCGGCGGGCGAACATCAGCCGATTCCAGCACCGCGTGGTCGCCCGTCGCACCCCAAGGTCCGGATTGGGATCTAGGCGTGAAATCGGTGAATGCAGGGTGGCGCTAATTCGCCTTCAGCGTGGCTTCGTAACCCGGCATGCTCTGGGTGCCCCAGAAGCCCGGTCGCATCGGACGGACCGGGCCTGCGCCGCCATGACTGAGGGCGGGACAGGAAATTGGGCTGACCAGGTACCCGAGGACGGAATAGTCCATTGCTCAATGGTTGATCCATGACCGAACAAAGAGCGTTTCGCACTGTGAGGGGGCTGGGCATGAGGAGAGGGTTTTATCCCGCCGTGGGTCTACTGTCTGCGATGGGTGGTCTCATTCTGTATCTCCCGGGCGTGGCCGGTGCTACCACCGGGGCACCACCGAATTCGTGGTCCATGCCGGAGACCAGGACGACAACGTCACCTCCTCGCTGACTGTCCTCGGTGTCACGCTGCTTGGCGGCGCGGGCAACGACAACCTCGTGAGTGGATCAGCCAACGACACCCTCGAAGGCGAAGAGGGATCCGACTTCCTCTCCGGCGGCGCGGGCAACAACACCCTCATCGGGGGAAGCGGCGCGGACAGGATCTTCGGCGGTCTCGGCAACGACTCCATCGAGGGACGCGACGGCTCCGACGTCATCAACGGCAACGCCGGCAACGACGTCATCGATGGCGGCCCGGGCAATGAGCAGATCGTCGCAGGCCCCGGCAACGACTACGCCGGCGGCGGTCGGGGCCGCGACTCATCAACGCGGTGGACGACATCAGCGGCAATGACTACGTCGAAGGAGGTTCCGAAGTGGACGACTGTCGCGCCGATTTGGGCGACTACATCAACGGATGCCCCTGATGGGCGGGCATGAGAGGCCAGTTGGCGCCGATAAGGAGAGACGTCTCGAAAGGCGGACCCGGATGACAGCCCGACGCATTTGCACCATGGTTGTGGCCATCGGCGCGCTCATCTCGGCGCCGCTGGCCGGGGCCTCTGCCGTGGGCGCGGCACTGTCCACAGACGGAACGCTCGCCGGCGACACACGCGTGGAGAAGATGGGCGACGGCCTTGTCGTTACAGCCGACGGGGTGGCGAACGACATCACCATCCGGCGGCGGGGCAACATCGTCGTAGTGACAGACTCGGGGGCTACGGTCGTGGCCGTGGAACCTTGTCGGCCGACGTCTCCGCATACCTCTGAGTGCCCTCTTCCCACGACGTCGATACGGGTCAGCGCCAAGGACGCCGATGACGCCATCACCATCTCCCCGAATATGGAGGCCGCGGGGACCTTGGTCGGTGGTGCGGGTGACGACCAACTCAACGGCGGTCCCCACGCCGACCGGCTCGTCGGGGACGACCTGGCCGCGACCGGCCTGTGAACCGTTCCGGGTTCGATAGGGACTCGATCATTTGAGAGGATCGAGTCATGGCACGCCCTTCCCGTTACCCCCTTGAGCTGCGCAAGCGTGCGGTCCGCATGGTCGCCGAGGTGCAGCCGGAGTACGACACCGAGTGGTCCGCGATGAAGGCGGTCGCCGCCAAGCTGGGGATCGGGACGACCGAGACGCTGCGCAAGTGGGTCCGCCAGGACCAGATCGACAACGGAGCCCGGCCGGGGACGACGACAGAGGAGTCCGCGCAGGTCAAGGCAATGAAGAAGGAAATCGCCGAACTCAGGCGGGCGAACGAGATCTTGAAGGCGGCGGCGAGTTTCTTCGCGGCCGAGCTCGACCGGCCACACACGCGCTCGTAGCGTTCATCGACGAGTACCGGGACCGCTTCGGCGGTGTCGAGCCGATCTGCCGCGTGCTCACCCAGCACGGCTGCAAGATCGCCCCTTCCACCTACTACGCCTGCAAGAAACGCCAGTTGGCGCCCTCCCCGCGGTCCGTGCGGGACAAGGGGCTCAAGGAACAAATCAAGGACGTCTACGAGGCCAACTACCGTGTCTATGGCGCGAGGAAGGTCTGGCGGCAGCTGAACCGCCAGGGCCAGAAAGTGGCCCGCTGCACGGTCGAGCGTCTGATGCGCGAGATCGGCATCGCTGGCGCCGTCCGCGGCAAGAAGGTCATCACGACCATGCCGGACCCGGCGGCGGCCAGGGCCCCGGACCTGCTCGACCGCGAGTTCGTTGCACCGGCGCCGAACCGGACCTGGGTCGCCTACTTCACGCACGTCGCCGCCTGGGCGGGCGTCGTCTATGTCGCCTTCATCGTGGACACCTTCTCCCGCCGCATCGTCGGCTGGTCCGCGTCGCTGTCGAAACAGACCCAACTCGTCTTGGATGCCCTGGACATGGGCCTGTGGCAGCGCGACCGAGACGGCCGTCCACCCATTCCCGGCGAGTTGGTGCACCACTCCGATGCCGGGTCGCAATACACATCATTTCGCCTCGCCGAACACCTGGACTCGGCCCGGATCGCGGCCTCGGTCGGGTCGGTCGGCGACGCTTACGACTGTGAGGATGGGGTCACCGCCGCAGTGGTGGCCTGACCCTTGTTACGACCGACCCTTCGGGTGTCCTGGCTGTTGATCTGTCGGTCACTGCTGCGGCGGGCTCGAAGCGGGCCGCCGGCCGCGCGGGCAGTGACCGAATAGGAGCCTGCTCCACCAGGCGCTCGTCACAGTCCTGTCCTCCCGCCCGGCCGACGGTCTCGTGCTGACCGCCGCTTCCGGGAGGGGAACGGACAGCCATGACCACCATCCTGCAGGCCGAGCCGATCGGGAAAGTCGTCGTCGGAGTCGACACCCACAAGTACGTGCACACTGCGGTCGTTGTCGACGTCGTCGGCGGCACCCGGGGCAGCCTCAGCGTCGCCGCCGACCGCGGCGGATACGAACAACTCACCCAGTGGCCTGCGCGGTTCGGGCAGGTCCTTGGCTTCGGCGTCGAGGGCACCGGTTCCTACGGCGCCGGACTCGCCTCCCACCTGCGCCGACACGGCCACAAGGTGATCGAGGTCAACCGGCCCGACCGCAGAGTGCGCCGCCAGCGCGGCAAGTCCGACCCCATAGACGCGGAGAACGCCGCCCGCGCAGTCCTCGCGGGCACCGCGACCGCGACACCGAAGAGCGCCGAGGGCACGGTGGAGATGATCCGCCACACCAAGATCGCCCGCGATACTGCGGTCAAGTCCCGCACCCAGGCCATGGTCACCCTCAAGGCCCTCATCGTCACCGTGCCTGACGAACTGCGCGAACAGCTCCAGGGCCTGCCGAAGATGACGCTCATCGACCGGTGCGCGGGACTGCGGCCCGGCACGGTCACCAGCGTGCTGGCGTCGGCGAAACGCTCCCTGCGCTCCCTGGCCCGCCGCTGGCTCGTCCTCAACGAGGAGATCAAGGACCACGACCGGCTCCTGGGCGAGCTCACCCGCCAGCAGGCTCCCGAGCTGGTGGAAGCGTTCGGGATCGGTGCGGACACCCCCGCCGAAGTCCTGGTCGTGGTCGGCGACAATCCCGAACGGATCCGCTCCCAGGCCGCGTTCGCCAAGCTCGCCGGCGTCTGCCCCGTCCCGGCCTCGTCCGGCAGGACGGACCGCCACCGGCTCAACCGAGGAGGCCACCGGCAGCTGAACTCCGCGCTCTACCGGGTCGTGATCGTCCGCATGCGCTTCCACCAGCCGACCATCGATTACGTCGCCCGGCGCACCAGCGAGGGCAAGACGAAGAAGGAGATCATCCGCTGCCTCAAGCGGTACCTCGCTCGCGAGATCTACCAGATGGTCCAGGCCAACCCAAACCGCGCCCAAGCCACTTGACGACCTATAGGAGCGTCAACGCGCTCATGGAGTCGACGATCGGCCTGTTCAAGACCGAGGTCATCAAGCCGCAGCGGCCGTGGAAGACGCTGTCGCACGTCGAGCTCGCCACTGCCGAGTGGGTCGACTGGTGCAACCACCGCCGGCTCCACGGTGAGATCGGGCACATCCCACCCGCCGAATACGAAGCCAACTTCTACCGAGCAACCACGAATCACCAGGTCACAGCCAACATCTGAGATCTCTATCGAACCCGGAACGGTTCACCGTGACTGGAGGGAGAGGCAACGACACACACAACGGCAGCGAAGGAAATGACACCCTCAACGCCGCGGACGGCGCATTCGCCAACGACAGCCTCGACGGCCGCCCTCAACTGCCCCTGAGTATCCGCCCCTCGCCGGTGAACCCACCGGATGACGGGCAAGCGGTGCCGGCGGGAGCACCTGCCTGACGGCGACGGAGTGCATGAACGACATGGAGCAGGGGTCTTGGCGTGCTTCGCGACCGGTGCCGGCAGTGACTGAAGCGACTGGGGTTTCGATATCGGAGGATTCGAGGCCGCCGCGCGATGAAGTGGTAGCTGTCCCTGATACGGCCGCCAGCCTGGAACAGCCGTCGCGGTACCCCGGCATCGGGACACCGACCGAGCCGGTCGCCGGCCCGAGTCCCTCGGCCAGCTGGAGAAAAGGGACAGTTGGTCACGCGCGGCGTCATTTTCTCCCGGTTAAGGCATCTTTCCTTTCGGGATGAGACGCGGTGCTCTCGTCTTCACCTCCGCAAGGTCCGTACCCGTCATTCCCTGTTCCTGGTGAGGGGTACGGGACCTGGGGACGGCATGGTGATCTGCTGTCACGTGCGATACGTCAGATCTCAGCGGTACCGGCCGGTGCCGTGCACGCCGTCGGCGGAGGCGGTCCCCGCGTGGTTTCCATCGGCCTCGCGGAAACAGGACCGGCAGGGAAGCGGGCTGTCCCGAGTGCTGCGTTCGGGACAGCCCGCGGTGCTCTCAGCGCGCCAGTGCGTTGCAGCGTCCGGGAGCTGGACGACCGCACGATTCGGCCGAGCGTCGAGCCAGTCCGCCGCCGCGAGGCCCCGGCCGATCTGCCGTAAATCCCACGCCGGGCGGGTGCTCGGCCTCCACGACCCTTTACAGTGATCCAGAACCCGAGGATCGGAAGAGTCGATGCCTGAGCGGAACATCGAGTTCGGCAAGTACGGCGCCCGGGGCATCAAGGGTCATGAGGCCGTCGCCCGCCAACTGGACGCCCTCGCCGGCTTCGTCGCCACCCCCATCACCGTACGGCGAGGCCTGCTCGCCCGCCTTCACTACCTCACCCGTACCGACCACGCCCGCGCCGCGGCCCGCGCGGCCGGCCTCACGGTCACGGACCGCACCCTGCGCGCCTGGCTGGAAGGCACCCGCGCGCCCTCGAAGAGGAATCTGGAGCGCGTTGAGCGGGCCTATCGCACGGTGCGTCGCCACAACGTCGCCCGCTATCTGCTCGCACGCCTCAATCGTGAAGGCCGCGGCACCCGCGTGGAGTTCCACCCGCTCAACCAGTCCCAGGTGGACCGGCCCCGCCAGCGCGTAGTCGCGTACCGCACCCTCAACGTCCGTCACTGGGACCGTGTGGTCGAGGCGTGGGTCAACGATGACTTCCAAGCTTTGGACGAGGCGTGGATCAGCGACGCGGTGATCGACCTCGGCTCCGAGTGGGGCCAGTACGAGTACGTCACCAACATCGGATTCGCCGCATGACGGCCTTGCTTGCCCGGTCGGTCGCCGCGTCAAGGCGGGCGGCGTCCTGAGCCTCGCCCAGGACGACGGCATGCCAGGGCGGCCGGTGACAGGGACAGCTCACTCACCCGGGGCCAGGGCCGTGCCGGGCCGCACGCCAAGCCGGCCGGGAGACACCGTCACACCATCGCGCTGACAAGAGGCCGGCAACTCTGGTCCGCCCGCGATCTTCAAGTCCCGCTTGACCCGGATGAGGTCACAAGCCGCCTGTCCGGGCGACCGGAGGTGCCCGAAAGACGGCAGTACCGGAAACTGCACACACCGGACAGGGGCCAGGGATTCCCCGGGCTCTTCCGCCCGGTGCCGGGTGCGGCGGCGGGGCTTTCGGCACCAGGGCCGGTGCGATCGGCGATGGCTGCGCAGAAAGGTGCTGTCTGTGGACACCGCGGCGTTAACAGGGCCCCGGGTGCCGGGCTGGGTGTTTTGCGCCCGGCGGGTGCCGTACGAGGCGGGTGTGGCCGGATTCCCGGTGAATCCGGTGGCCGACGCATGCCGTGCCCCACTCGTGCACACCATGCGTTTCCCGCTCACGCCCGCCGTCCACGCACCTGGGCGCGCTGACGCTCGCACGTACGCCCCCGTGCCGGCCGGCCTGGGGGAGCCTGTGCACCGCGCCGAGGAGACGCCGGCCGACGGACCGCAGGTGACCGCACCTTGCTCCAGCCACCCCGCCGGGAACAGCCCGTAGTGGCCGAGGAATGTGACAGCTGAACGCGGCCAGTCAGGTCGCCGAGAGCTGCCCCACACTGCTGTTCCCAGGATTCAGGAGGTAGTGATGCCTGACTTACGACGCAGGTCCTGGCTGGTCGTCGTGACCGCCGTCCTGGCAGCAGTGTGCTCACTCGCACTGGCCCCGCTCGTCTTCTCGGCACTTGGTACGGGCGGTGCCGCCGCCACCGGCACCGAGGCGGAGCGGGCCGGACGGCAGGCCGAGCGGCTGGGCGTACTCGGCCCCGACCTCGTACTCGCTCTGTCGGGGCGGCCGGCCGCCGGGTTGGAAGAGGGCGCGCAGGACGTGGTGCGGGCGCTGTCGGCCAGGAAAGAAGTGAAGGCGGTATGGTCCGCACAGACCGCGCGCGACCCGTGGCTGCGGTCGTTGGACGGGCGGACTGTGCTGGTCGAGGCCCGGCTGGCGGGATCGGACGAGGAACGCAAGGAAGCGGCGCGGGATGTGGTGGCCGCGGCTCGCTCAGCCGCCCCCGCGCTGCGGGTGGAACCCAGCGGTGGGGCCTGGGCCAACCGGGAGATCGACGAGGCAATCAAGCGGGATCTGAGCCGCGCCGAACTGCTGGCGGCGCCCGCGCTGTTCGTCATCCTGGTCTTCGCCTACGGCTCCGTCGTTTCCGCCCTGTTGCCCGTGATGGTGGCCGTTCTCGCCGTCAGCTGCACGCTCCCCTTGCTGGGCCTGCTGACGCTGGCTGTCGAGATTCCCCGGCCCGCCGTGAACACGGCGGCCGCGATCGGCCTGGGGCTCGCCGTCGACTACAGCCTCTTCCTGCTGGCCCGGTTCCGGGAAGAACTGGGCCGGTGCGGTGATCGGGAGAGCGCTCTGCGGGCAGCTCTGCACTCCAGTGGCCGCATGATCGCCTTCTCGGCCGCCGCCATCGCTGCCTGCCTCGCGGCCGCCATGGTCGTGCCGGTGCCGCTGCTGCGTGGGCTGTCCATGGCGGGCATGGTCACCGCGGTGCTGGCGGCGCTGGTCGCCCTGACCGTGCTGCCCGCCTGTCTCCGGCTGCTGGGGCCGCGCATCGACCTCTGGGATCCGCTACGGCGGTGGCGGCGCGGCGGCACGGGAGACGGCAGCCGGTTCTGGCGGCGCACGGCCCACGCGGTCACCGCGCGGCCCGTACTCGCGGGCGGCCTCGCGGTGTTGGTCCTGGCGCTGCTCGCGATGCCCTTCACCAGCGCCCGGCTCGGCCTGGTCGACGAGCGCACCTTGCCCCCGTCGGCTTCGGTGGTCAAGGTGGCCGAACGCGTCCGCGCTGGATTCGCGGCTCCCCCGGAACGGCTGTTGACGGTGGTTGTCACCGGGCCGCGGGCGGCGGCCGAGGCCGGCGACTACGCCAGACACCTGGCAGGCATCAAGGACGTCACCGATGTACGGGTCGTACGGAAAATCTCCGGTAAGGCTGCCGCATCGCCCGGCGGCCAGGCCGCCGTCCTTGCCCTTGCCACCGGTGTGGCCCCCGACACCCGCGCGGCCGAGGACGTCGTACGGGCCGTGCGGGACGCGTCCGCTCCCGGCGCCGTGGCGGTCGGCGGGCGGGCCGCCGAAGTCGCCGACACCCGCGAGGCCGTACTCGACGCCCTTCCGCTGTGCCTGCTGGTGCCGGCTGTGGCGCTCCTGCTTCTGCTCGGCAGTTACACCCGTACGATCGTCGCCCCACTGAAGGCACTCGTCGTAGGGGTGGTGAGCCTGGGCGGGAGTCTGGGGGCGATCGTGGTGCTCTTCCAGGACGGGCGGGGCAACGAGCTCCTCGGTGGCTTCAAGGCCGCTGGCTCGCTGGACGCGTCCACGCTGCTCTTCGTCCTGTTCATCACGCTCGCTCTGTCGGTGGACTACGAGGTGTTCCTGCTGGGCCGCATCCGTGAGGAGTACCTGCGCTCGGGCGACAACCGCGCCGCGATTGTGGACGGCATCGCCCATACCGGCCGGCTGATGACGTCCGCCGCGGCGGCGGTGGCCATCTCCACCGCTGCCATGGGTACCTCCGAAGTCGCACTGCTGAAGATGATCGGCATCGGCATCGCACTCGGGGCGCTGGTGGACGCCGTCCTGGTGCGTGGGGTCCTCGTACCAGCCGTCATGGCCGCCCTCGGCCCGGCCAACTGGTGGACCCCGACCCGGTTACCGACGCGGTGGCTGACCGCACGCAAGGAGAAGGGCGACGGCTGAGGCGTACGGCCGCGCTGCGACGGACGGTCGCCCGCCACAGGGGGGGGGACCCTTCAACTGGCCCTGCTGGTAGGAGCGTTCGTTGATCCCTGGTGGGGGATTGGCTACGGGGCGATTGCGTGCAACCCTTCAGGCCGGTTCAACGACAACCACTGATTCGTCCAGGTGGCTCGGCCCTTCACCCGGGTTCGACGTAATTCGGGGGTTCTGGAGGCGGCGACGGGGTGAAGCCGCTGGTCACGGAGGCCTCGGCTGGAGCCGCACCCGAAAATGCCTAGAGACACGACTTCTTTGATTTCCCTGCGCTGGCCTGGCCATAGCTCGTATGGTCTGGAGTCGTGTACGTGAGGACCACGAAGCGGGAGAACAAGTCGGGGACGGTGCGGTACCTGCACCTGGCCCACAACGAGTGGGACCCGGTGAAGGGCCGGGCGGTGCCGAAGGTACTGTTCACCTTCGGCCGCGAGGACGAGCTGGACCGCGACGCGATCCGGCGGCTCGTCGCGTCCCTGTCCCGGCTGCTGGAGCCCGGCGAAGCCCTGGCGGCGAACACCGCACCGGGGCTGGAGTACACGGGCTCGGTGCCGTTCGGGGGCGCCTATGTCCTGGACCACCTGTGGCACCGCCTGAAGATCGACAAGATCGTGGGCCGGGTCGGGCAGCCCAAGCGAGGCCGGCCCCGGGACATGACCGCGACCGAGCGGGTGTTGTTCGCGCTGGTCGCCAACCGCGCGCTGGCCCCGTCCTCGAAGCTCGCCGCCGCCGAGTGGATCACCCACGACGTGCACATCGACTCGCTGCCCGAGGCCGGCGAGCAGTCCTGCTACCGGGCGATGGACTGGCTCCACGAGGTCAAGGACGACCTGGAGAAGCAGGTCTTCGACGAGGTCGCGAACCTGCTGAACCTGGAAGTGGACCTGCTGTTCTTCGACACCACCAGCACCTACTTCGAACTCGAGGAACCCGACGAGTCCGTCGCCCGCGACGAGAAGGGCCACCGCCGGGACGACGCCGGCGACGAGGGCCAGGACGTCGGGGACGCGGCCAAGCCGGCCGGGTTCCGCACGCACGGCAAGTCGAAGGACTCCCGCGACGACCTGCCCCAGATCGTGATCGGCCTGGCGGTCACCCGCGACGGCATCCCGGTCCGCGTCTGGTCCTGGCCCGGAAATGCCTCGGACCAGACCCTGATCCGGCAGGTCAAGGACGACATGCGCGACTGGACCCTCTCCAAGATCGTGTGGGTCGCCGACCGCGGCTTCTCATCTGACCGCAACCGCCGCTACCTGCGCAGCGGCACCGACGCCTACATCATCGGCGAGAAGCTCCGCACCACATCCCCCGAGGTCAAGCAGGCCCTGTCCCGACAGGGCCGCTACCAGGACATCACCGGGAACATGCGCGTCAAGGAGGTACGGATCAGCGACACCGAACGGTTCGTCATCTGCCACAACCCCGAAGCCGCCGACCGCGACCGGCGCATGCGCGAGCAACTCGTCGCCCAACTCCAAGAGCTGATCGCCGATACCGACAAGCTCAGCGACTTCAAGCGCGGCGAGCTACGCGGCAAGATCGCCGCCAAGCCCGGCCTGAACCGCTACCTGCGCATCACCCCCGCCGGGAAGCTCCGCGTCGACCAGACCAAGGTCAAAGCCGAGGAGAACCGCGACGGCAAGTACCTGCTGCGCTGCTCGGACCCCAAGCTCTCCGCCGAGGACATCGCGCGCGGCTACAAGGCCCTCCTGGAAGTCGAGCGTGGCTGGCGGGACATGAAGCAGGTCATCGACCTGCGGCCGGTCTACCACCGGCTCGAGGAACGCATCCGCGCCCACGTCCTGCTGTGCTGGCTCGCGCTCCTGCTCATCCGCATCGCGGAGACCGCCACCGGCGAGACCTGGCCCAGGATCCGCCGCGAGCTCGACCGCCTCCACCTGGGCACCTTCACCGGCCCCACCGGCACGTTCCAGCAGGTCACCACCCCCACCAAGCCCCAGCAGGACCTGCTCGCCAAGCTCGGCATCCCCGCCCCCACGCAGATCGCCGGCCTTCAGCCCACACCGCGCTGACCAGCCACAACACCACCGCCTAGAGACACGCCCTCCAGGCGGCCACACCCATGCCCCCGCAGGTCAGGCCCCACTTTCGACTCTCCAGGCCGCCGAATTACGTCGAACCCGGGCTTCAGGGTTGTACGGAGGTGCAGACCAGGATCCGCCGGGCCGCGGAGCGGACATCATCGATATCGATGACCGTGCGAGAACGCCGCGGACGACACCCTCCCGGCGTGAACCCGTATCACCCGGCGAATTCAGGCACGCCGCGATACGGGAAGAACGGTTCCCACAATCTCTCGCGCGGTAGCCGACCATCGATTCGCCTCTCCCCACGCCGCCGGGGCGCCGACGGTGTGGATCAGGCGACGGTCCAGTCGCGAAGCTGCCGGGCGATCCGGGCCACCCCGAGTGTTCCGGAAGCGGCGTCGCGTACCAGGGCGACGGCAGCCTTGGGCGTGTAATCGAGCCGGCGTTCGTTGAGGGAGAGGTAGGCCTCGGTGGCATGCCATGCGAAGGCTTCGCCAGAGTGCTCCAGGCACGGCAGCTTTGCCAGGGTCTGCAGCAGCGCCGCCGCCTTGAGGTGCAGGGATCCGTAGATGTCGCGTTCCAGCGCCTTGGCGTTGACCCGGGCGACAGCGGCATAGAGCGGCCCGTAGTCGTCGACCTGGGGATCGCCGTCGAGCAGCTCGGCGGCGTGCAGCAGGAAGGTGACGTCGAGCGGGTGGCGCGGCTCGCGCTGGGTCACGCGGCGTGACCTCGCTCCTGCTGCGCCTGCCGCTCGGCCGCCCGGTGCTCGGCACTGGGGTCCACGGTGCTGGGTTCTGCCGCGAAGGCCGCGCCGCTGCGGGCCATCGACGCCTTGAAGCCGTCCAAGAACCGCTGCTCCACAGCGGTCGCGCGGGCGTAGGCGGCAGAGAGGATGTACTCCTGCATGCTGACCCCTTCCTGCTTCGCGGCAGCCGCGATGGCGGCCCGCTGCTGCGGGTCGGGGAAACGCAGATTCATTGCCTTGGCTTCCGTCATGGCACCCACGGTACCAGTGGTACCGTGCTGGGTCTTGGGGGCCGGCAGGTATTGATCGTGGGTCTCAGCGACAGAGTGGTGCGGGGAGCGCGCAGGCGACGATTTCTCCGGGCCTGGCCGGAAACGCCTCGGTCCCCCCGGAAGCCCGTACGTTGCAAGTACACCGGGGGACCAATCCCGCAGTCAGCGATCAACTCCCCAAAGACCGACCGACTCTTGAAAGAACTCCGTGACCCTCATCAGGGATAAATAATGTTCCCGTTGATCTGGTTGAACGGGTTGGTGGCGAGGCTCGCGTATGCGGCGCTGTGTGTGTCGGCGACAACGGTGTTGTTCGAGAAGTTGATTACGCCGTTTCCGTAGAATCTCACACCGAGAGAGTTGGCGCTGATGTCGTTGCCCGTGATGGTGACCTTGGCGCCGCCGTCGACGAGGAGTGCGGGTCCGGCGCGCCCTTCCATTTCGGAGCTGGCGATCGTCACGTAGTAGCCGCCGTGGATGTAGACCGACGCGTTGCCGTTGGCGCGGAAGTGGCCGCCGGCCACGTTGATCCGGCTTTCGTTCCCGGTGATTGCGAGGGCGTGGACGTGACTGTAGTGGGTGGTGTTGGTGAGGGTCACGAGTGTCTTGTCCGCGCTCAGTACGCCGACGTTGCAGAAGTCGGTGGTGAGGCCGTCGATCGTGCCCCAGGTGGCACCCTTGTCGGTCCCTTGCAGGAGAACGCCGACGTTCGCGCCGAAGACGAAGGTGTTGTTCATGTGAAACGCGTCGAGGTGGCCCAGCTGGATGCCGATGCCACTTTTCCAGAAGGCTCCCTGGTACACGTTGGGGGGTGTCCAGACTTCCACGTTCGAAATCCTCGTAGCGTCCCAGCCGGTGTCGATTCGCATACCCAGCCTGGCGGGCGCCGAAATGAACACATCCTGGATGACCGCCCGTCCGGTGTTCTCACCAATGGACTCGATTCCCGCCCACGGGAAGGAGATCTTCACGTTGCTGACGCGGTTTCCGATGCCGTCGAGGACGACGGTCGTGGCGAACTGCTTCGCCGTAACTTGGTCTGTGGGGTGCTGAAAGTTCAGGCCGCTGATCGCGCCGCCGTCCTTGAGGCGGATCGCCCAGTCAGCGGGATCCGCCGGCACGATGGTGGGGAGCGTTTGATAGTCGGCGGTGTAGCTGGCGTGGGCGTCCCCGGTCATCACCTGCTTCGTCAGCGTGAGGGTGTCGGTGATCTTGTATGTGCCCATCGGGACGTAGACCGGGATCTTCATCATCGCCGACTCCGCGATGGCTTGCTGGAAGGCCGCGGTGTCATCGGTTGTGCCGTCACCGACGGCACCGAAATCCCGGACGTTGGCGACTTCCACCGTGGAAGCGGCCACCTTCTTGCGCACCTTGACGAGGTGCTGGGGCTGGGCCGCCTGCACATCGACCGAGCTCGTTGCGGGCAGTTCGGCCGCCGTCGCTTGCGGGATGCCGACTGCCCCCGCAATGCCGCAGGCCATCAGCATGGCAGCGAATAATCGGCCAAGCTGTCGATTCATTCGTCTTCTCACTCTCTTTGAACCGGAAGGTGGAGTCACTGCATCCGCCGCGTGGCGCTGTCGTCCCGCGGGAACCGTGGATGCCATCCGTAATTCATATGACATGAAGAAGGAATGAGTACCTACAGTTATATGACGGCGCATCTATAGAAACGGAACGATCTCCGCCCGGTTGGCGGATGGGCGGGAGGAGTGCGGCCCGCAGGACGAGCTCCGAACCTCGCCGTCGAGGGCGTGTGCAGCGCTCGTGGTCGGCGTCACTTTGCGGTGCAGGCATGCAGGGTCGGCTGCCGCGAGCAAGGGTCGCAAAGTCACGTCTTTTATCATCGCTGACATGAATTCCGCGCGCCTGCCTCCTTGATTTATGCGGTTATTGACATGATCAACGTCACGCCTACTGGCGCGTAACAAAGGTTCTTTTCGATTACGTGTGACATCCCGGGCGGTATGTGTTCTTCTGATGTCGATGCCGCCGTTACCGGGGGTATCTCCTCCTCTTCGGGGACCTTTCTGTCAAGAGGGCAGTGATGCACAGAAAGGGTTGGGGGAATTATCCGCGCGGAGTAACGACGTGAGGCTTCCGATCTTCGAGCAAAGTGCTGTTCATTCGCCGTATTAGAGATCCGATACCAAAGGGAAAGGAAGATGGGTTATGGGAAAGGCGAGGATCTTCAGGATCAGGTCGTCGTGGTGACGGGTGCGGCGCGCGGTGTCGGCCGGCAGCTGGCGCGCGAGCTCGCGGCGCATGGGGCGCGGATCGCGCTGGTCGGCCTGGAGCCGGAGGCGTCGCAGCAGGTGGCGCGAGGGCTGCCCACCGATTCCGCTTGCTGGTACGCCGATGTCACCGATGCCGAGGCCATGACAGAGGTCGCGGGCAAGGTCGTGGAGCACTTCGGGAGCGTCGTCGTCGCCAACGCCGGCGTGGCTCTGGGCGGTCCGTTCCTGGACTGTGACGCCCGCTCCTTCAACCGGGTGTTGGAGGTCAACCTGCTGGGCAGTGCCAATACCGCCCGCGCCTTCCTGCCCGCCCTGCTCGACAGTCAGGGCTATCTCCTGCAGATCGCCTCCCTGGCTGCCATGACCCCCACCCCCATGATGGCGGCCTACTGCGCCTCGAAGTCGGGCGTCGAGGCGTTCGCCCACTGTCTGCGCGCCGAAGTCGGCCACCAGGGCGTCACCGTTGGCGTGGCGTACCTGAGTTGGACCGATACCGATATGGTGCGCGGCGCGGACGAGGACGACGTCTTGCGTGAACTGCCGGCGCCTTCCCTGGCCGTCCAACCGCGCCTACCCCCTGCGCCCCGCCGTCGAGCGGATCGTCGCCGGCATCGAACGCCGTTCCCCACACGTCTACGCTCAGAGCTGGCTCCGCGGACTGCAAGGCATGCGCGGGCACTGTCAAGTTTGACGGGGCATCAGATGATCAAGAAGGTGATCCGTAATTTTCGCCTTCGAATCCACGACTGAAGCGCCGAATCGAGAAGTCACAGGCGGCATTGAATCGCGATATTCCTTCTTGATCATCTGACGCCTCGTCAAACTTGACAATGCCATCCGGGCGGCTCCCAGCTCGCGCTGCCCGAGCGCTGGAAGGTCGTCGACGTGAACGGGCGTGTTGCCTCCGATGATCATCTGTCGCGGCTCGCGGCGGACACCCGCGCCGACTTCCTGAACGGCGAGTCGGGCCACGCGCAGACTCCGGACACGTGCCCGGAAGGCACCTCGGACAACGTCCGTCCCCTGGTCAGTGTGGGGGCGCACGGTCGCGCTTACGTCACGGGTGGGGACGCGCGACTGAACATCGAGTCGGCGGACGGGCGCGCCCGGTTCACGCTGCACACCGTGCCGGATGACGCACACCAGGAAGCGCGCGACGGGTTCCACAAGCGTGCGCGGGAACTGTCCGGGCAGATCGTCAAGCCTGCCGACGGGCGCCCCGTGTTCAAGCCCGCGAAGGTTCAGATGTGGTCGGGCAAGCCCACGCCGCGTAAGGCGTTCGAGCCTAAGGACTACGCCCCGGGGTCCACGCCGACGTTACTGGAGGTCCCCGGATGCGGAGTGATCGGCGCCGCCGCGATCCTCGGCGAGACCGCGGGCGCCGCCCGTTTCAAGTCAAAGGACGCATTCGCCCACTTCAACGGCACCGCACCGATTCCCGTCTGGTCCTCGAACAAGGTCAGGGTCCGGCTCAACCGAGGCGGCAACCGGGCGATCAACAACGCCCTCCACATGATCGCGGTTACTGCGGTTGAACTCGCAGTGGCGGGTGGGGATCTGACGTTTCGTGATCGTTGCGGTATGCCGGAGGGATGAGGTATGCGCAGGGAGGCGGGCTGACGCCGGGGAAGCAGGCGGCTCGTGAACAGGTGAGGCTGGAGGCCGCGGAGCGGTTCGCGCGTGGGGAGAAGACCAGGGACATCGCGCGTGAGTTTCGTATCGGGGAGCGCCAGGTGGAGAAGTGGCGCAGGACGTGGCGCGAGGGCGGGGCCAAGGCGCTGCGGTCGAGGGGGGGTGCCTCTATGTCTTTGGTCAAGCGAGGCGTGGGGTTCTGGGTTCGTAGAAGGTGCCGTCGCGGAGCATTGCGAACAGCACATTGATGCGTTGTCGGGCGAGCCGGAGGAGGGCTTGTGTGTGGGTCTTTCCGCGGGCTCGGCAGCGGTTGTAGTAGGTGCGGGAGGCGGGGTCGTGCAGGGCGGCGAACGCGGACAGGAACATTGCGCGTTTGAGCTGCCGGTTGCCGCCTCTGGGTGCGTGTTCGCCGTGGATGGAGGTGCCCGATGACTTCGTGGTCGGGGCGAGGCCTGCGTAGGAGGCGAGGTGGGCGGCGGTGGGGAAGCTGGTGCCGTCGTCGACGGTGACCAGCAGCGTGGCGGCGGTCCTGACGCCGACGCCGGGCAGCGACGTCAGGACCTTCGAAAGAGGGTGGTCCTCCAGCAGGGTGCTGATCTGGGCTTCTGTCGCCCGGCGTTGTTCGTGGACGGCGCCGAGCGAGCGGGCCAGCGAGGGGATCACGATGTCGAGCGTGCCGGTTCCCGGAACGACGACGGTCTGTTCGTCGAGCGCGTCGAAGACATCGTCGATCAGCCGTGTCGCCATGCGCGGGGCCTTGGGGCGGATCACCTCGACCAGTCTGCGGCGTCCGGCCTTTCGCAGCGCGGCCGGGGATCCGTAGCGTTCCAGCAGCCAGGTGACGGCCTGGTGGTCCAGACGCGGGCCGAGGACGCGTTCCAGCGACGGGTGGAACTGGGTGAGCAGGCCGCGGATCTGGTTGGAGGTGCGGGTGGCCTCGGCCGCCAGGTCCTGGTCGAAGCCGACGAGCACGGTCAGCTCGGCGGTGATCTCGTCGGTCAGCTCCAGCGAGCGCAGGGTGTGGGGCATGGTGCGGGCCGCGTCCGCGATCACCGCGGCGTCCTTCGCGTCGGTTTTCGCCTCGCCGGGGTAGAGGTCGGCGATCCGCCGCATCGCCAGGCCGGGCAGGTAGGCGACCTTGCAGCCGGTGTCCCGGGCGACGGACAGAGGCAGAGCGCCGATGGAGGCCGGCTGGTCCACGATCACCAGGACGGTGCCGAACTTGGTCTTCAGCCTGTCGAAGACGTCTGGCAACTTCGGTTCGGTGTTGGGCAGTTGTTTGTCGAAGACCTTCTTGCCGACCGGGGTGAGGCCGTGGCCGTGGTGGGCGCTTTTGCCGACATCCAGGCCGAGGAAGACGCCTATCTCGTCGCTGTCGTTCAAGCCGTCCTCCCGAACGAGGTTGTGCGGTGCTGGCCGGGGCGTTGGCGTCGTGCGCGCATCCACGTTATGCAGACCTGCCGCCTGCGTAAGACCGGGCATTGCGCTCGGCCAAGCGGTAGTCGGGCCTCTCATCAGCGTCTCCAACGGCGCCTCTCGGGCCCGGTGGCACCACCCCCCAGGTCATCCCTTCGACAGGGGGGAACAGCCATGCCGGGCCCGGAGGCCAGCGGCCCTCTTGCAGGACCGCGGAAAACATAACGGGGGCCGATGGGCGTGGAGCTGTTGGGCCCTGCGCAATGGGAGTGTCTCGTACGGGAGTTGGGGGGCGGGATGCTGGCGCACGGGTGGGACGAGGAGCAGGGCTGGACGCTGGTACGGATCCGGGCTCTGGTCATCCGGCTGTTCCTGGTGGAGTACACGGTGCAGGGGGTGTGGAAGCTGATGCGGCGGCATGGCTGGTCCCCGCAGGTGCCGGCCCGGCGGGCACTGGAACGGGACGACGCGAGTGTCGAGCGGTGGCGGAGCGAGGTGTGGGAGACGGTAAAGCCACCGCGGCGGCCCGGGACGCCTACATCTGCTTCGAGGACGAGGCCGGGCAGGGACCGAGGCCGCCGAAGGGACATACGTGGGCGCCGCGCGGACAGACACCGCAGGTGCGGGTGCGTGGCTCGAACCGGGGACGGGTTTCCGTTGCGGGACTGGTCTGCTACAAGAGCGGCGAACGATCGCGTCTGGTCTACCGGTTGCACGTGTACCGGGGACGCAAGGGCGAGGCGAAGAGCTTCACCTGGCAGGACTACCGCGACCTGATCGTCGTAGCGCACAACCAGCTCCAGGCCCCCGTGGTCTGGGTCTGGGACAAATCTCAACGTCCATCTGGTCGACGAGCTCGCGCTGTTCTTCGTGGAGAACGAGGAGTGGCTGACGGCGTTCCAGTTGCCGTCGTACGCTCCTGAGCTCAATCCGCAGGAGGGCATCTAGGGCGCGTATCGGGTCGTGATCAATCTGGGGGATTCGCCTTCGTAACGGGGTCTGGATCGGTAGACCTTTTTGTGTGACGCGAGTGCAACTGACGGATGAGGAATGGGAGTTCGTCGAGCCGTACCTGCCGATCGGCGAGTACGGTCCGTACCCCGAGCGGCTGCGGCAGCAGTTCGAGGGGGTGATCTGGCGGTTCAGGACCGGCGGGCAGTGGCGGGAGATGCCGCAGGAGTTCGGTGCCTGGTCAACCGTCCACAACCGCTTCCGGCAATGGCGTGACGCCGGCGTCTTCGAGGCCCTGCTGGAGGGCCTGATCGCGGAAGCCGCGAAGCGGGGTGAGATCGATCTGTCCCTGGTCAGCATCGACTCCACCACCGCGCGCGCTCACCACGACGCAGCCGGGATGCACCTGGGCCAGGACGTCCTCACCGCCCTGGAGAAGGCTGCTACCGAGGCGGAGAAGGCCAGGTCAAAAGGGGCAGCCTCGAAGAACAAGACGGACAGGACACTGAAAACGATCCCGGGCGGGAGGAACGACGACGCGTCCGGTGTCGGCGAAAACTCCGGCTGAAGGCCGCCCTCCTGGGACGCTCCAGGGGCGGGCAGACCAGCAAGGTCCACCTCGCCGCCGACCGCAAGTGCCGCCCGCTGGCGTTCGTGCTGACAGCGGGCCAGGCCGCGGACAGCCCGCAGTTCATCCCCGTGCTCAAGCAGTTACGGGTCCGCGGGCCCGTCGGCCGCCCCCGCACCCGGCCGGAAGCGGTCGCCGCCGATAAGGCCTACTCCTCCCGCGGGAACCGGACCCACCTGCGCAGGCGCGGCATCAGGGCAGTGATTCCGGAGAAGAAAGACCAGGCCGCAAACCGGAAGAAGAAGGGCTCCGCAGGCGGTCGACCCGTCAGCCACGACGCCGCCCTTTACAAGGAGAGGAACACCGTCGAGCGTCTGATCAACAAGCTCAAGGCCTGGCGAGGCATCGGTGAGGTCGACTCGGGGCGCCCTGCTGGTGTTTCCACCAGTGGGTTTCTCCGAGCCGCCTCCCGAACCCGGCGTGCCCGTCTCCGGGCACCGGGCTCTCCGCAAATCCCGTTTCGGGGTGTTCAGTTCCTCATGCCGTAATGGGCCACGGGGTCGGGATGAGTGTTCCCCGGTATCGGTATCTGGTCGTGCTTACCTTTGCCGGGTTGAACAGTTCCCCTTCCTCCGTGGCAGGCCACCAGCCACCGCCGTAATAGCGTCGGCGGAGCTGCTTCCAAGTGATCCCGGGATGCTTGCGCCGGATCCATCGTGTCACCCTCATCCACGTGTAGTGGCTGAGGTAACAGAAAGCGACGTTTGACACTCCGGGACGGAAGTACGCGCACCATCCTCGCAACACCGGGTTCAGCCGGTGGAGTAAGGACTCCAGCGACAAGCCGACGTTCTGCCGTCCAGTCAGTTCCTTCACCTTGGCCGTTGCGGAACGCACTGATTTCCGTGCCGGATAGGTGTAGATGTACTGCCGGTCAGTGCCCAGTTTCCGGTGCCGCTGGATGCGCCATCCGAGAAAATCGAGGCCCTCGTCAATGTGCGTGATCTTTGTCTTCTCCACCGACAGGCGAAGGCCCACCGGCTTCAACGCCTCCGCGACCTCATCGCGTAATTCCTCGGCGTGCTCACGGCGCCCGAAGACAAGCACGAGGAAGTCATCCGCATACCGGACCAGCCGGTAGTTGGGCAATCCCCGGCGCCGTCTCCTGCGCCGATCCTCGGAGGTGCTGTCTGGTCCTCCGGGGGTCTGGGCGATGTGCTCGTCCAGACCCGAGAGAGCGATGTTGGCCAGCAGCGGCGACAGGATCCCGCCCTGCGGGGTCCCAGTGCGTGTGTCCGTGAAGGCCCCGTCCCGGGACAGGATCCCGGACTTCAAAAACGCCCTCACCAAGGACAACACCCGCTTGTCCCCGATTCGATTCCGCACCCGCTCCATGAGGGCCGGGTGCGAGATCTCGTCGAAGCACGCCGTGATGTCGCCCTCCACCACCCACTCATATCCGTGGCTGGCGAGATAGCGAGTCTCGGCGATCGCGTCATGAGCCCGGCGGTTCGGGCGGAACCCATAGGAACACGGGAGGAAATCCGCTTCGAACACCGGCTCCAGCACCAGTTTCAAGGACGCCTGGACCACTCGGTCCGCCACGGTCGGAATCCCAAGACGACGAAGCTTGCCATTCGCCTTGGGAATCATCCGCTCGCGCACGGGAACCGGTCGGAAGCTGCGGTCTCTAATCTGAGTCCGCAGCCTGCCGAGAAACATCTCGACTCCCTGCCCGGCCTCGATGGAGCGTGCGGTCTTCCCATCCACTCCGGCCGTGCGGGCACCCTTGTTTCCCCGGACACGGTCCCACGCCACCAACAGGAAGGCGGGATCGGCCACGAGGTTGAACAGATCGTCGAACCTGCGATGAGGATCATCAGCAGCCCAACGGTGCAGCTTGGTCTGGATCTCCAGTACCCGGCGTTCGGCCTTCATCAAGGCCCATTCCAGCTCGTCGGTATTCACCGGCGACAGCCTCCCGGCATTCCAGTTTCCTTACTGCTGACTTGCTGGCCCCCTTCCCCATGTGGCCGGCTCTCCCGGCCTCGGAGTACTACGGGGCCTCCGTCCTGCCCGACGACCATCAGCCGGCGATGGGCCTGCCCTTGACCGAACTGGACGTCCGGTCCTTGGGCGACCGCGGGCAGTTCCCACGTTCACCACGGAATCGATCGACGGGTGAGGTGCCCAGCTCTACCCCGGCAGCATCGCCACGCTTACGCCGCAGGCTTTCGGCGTGGCCTCCCCACCGATACGTGGAGTCGGCTTCGGAGTCGACCACCGGCCAGCGGTGGTCGTGCACTGCGTCCGGCCCATATCCGCCAGGTTGGAGCCGGTGTCGTAATTACGGGGCGTCAAGCACTGATTCCTCGCGTGCACCTTCCCGTCTCGCTAGCCGGACCCGGACCGTCTGGCAGTGCCAATCCGTCCCGACGTTGTCGGGGCTGCTTACCGCTCGACTCGGCATCCCCCGAATCGAACTGCCCCCAGCTTCAGCCAGATTGCTGCGACAACCCGGCGGTGAAGGTCTCTCACCTCACTCGATTCCATGGCGCCTCGTGGCGCACCCACCCGATACGACAAGACCCCAGACAGCTACCTCGCCGGCCTCCACCTACGAGCCTCGATGATCTGGATCAACTACCTCACCCGGCCCACCAGCTGATCACGACTCGATACGCGCCCTAGTCGTTGGTCAAGCGCGGCCTGGCCGACTTCGCCGCCGCCAGCCTCGACCACCTGGCCCGCGGCATGAAACGCAAGCTCAAGAAGATTCAGTACCGGCCGGAACTGATCGACGGCTGCCTCACCGAGACCGGACTGATCATGAGTCCCGGATGATCGACCGGACCGCCACCGCGAGTTCAACCGCAGAAACACCCAGGGAGCACTTGCATTTCGGCAGCAACGGCCCATGGAATTCGCGGCCCCGAAGGCAAGGAGGCCCGCTGCGTTGTCGTCCGATGAGGACAGATGGCCAAGACGCGAGCTCAAATGAGGGAACGGTCGGACGGCGGGCGCCCGGGGCCAGGCCGGTGCTGTATCTGCGCGACATGTGATTTTCTGCCTGCTGTCTGAGGCGGTGGTAGCCTTTGTGTTTCAGAAAGCCGGAAGGGCCCGCGCAATGCGGCAACCCCTAGGACCAGGGGCCCCTACACCACCGGCGGCTGGTCAAACTGCAGAGACAGCGTCTGACTCTGATACTGCCTACCACCAGCGGCACAACCATGTGAACACTCCTGTCGGGGCACACAAAAACAGAGGTACCTCCAAGAATTCCGAGGAGGAACAATGAGATTCACGCGTTCTACCCTGACCTTCGCCGCGTTAGCAGGCGTGTTGGTGGCGACCCCAAGCGCCTTGGTAACACCCGCCGTTGCTTTTCCCGATGCCACACCGCAGGGAGTCTGCGGAAGGGGCTACGCGACCGTGAACTCGATGCCCGTGGGTTCATTAGGCACCGTTTACCTGACGTACAACTCCTCGAACGGCCAGAATTGCGTCGCGACCATCCGTAACAAGCCCGGAAGGGCCGTGGACATGTCTGTGTGGATCGACGTCCCGGACACCGGAAACGCGGCCCAGGACTACGGTCAGTACACCTCGCACGCGGGGCCGGCCTACGTTTACGGTAAGGGCCATTGCGTGAACTGGGGCGGCCACATCGACAACAGGTACGTGCAGGTCTACAACTCCAACTGCGCTCTCAGGGAGCACCGGGTCACCTTCACGCGCTGACCTGCTCCTCCCCGTCGCCATGTGTCCATGCGGCCGCCCACAGCCCGGGCGGCCGCAACACGCACCCGCGCAGTGGCCCCGGCGCACTCACAGCACGACGCGCCACCTGCACGGGCAGCCTGCGTCTGTCCGTCCGGGCATTTGCACGGCCCTGAAGAAGGGCAGGCGGATACGCGCCGAAATGGGGGCCCAGCATGGCCCGCCACGTTCAGCCCCAGACCCCGCGGTCACGTCCGCGGAAGTGGTGTATCGACGGCCACTCGGTGATCTCGTTTTGAGGCTATGCGGTGAGTTCGGTGGGCAGGGTGGTGTCGTCGGTTTCTGACTCGATCGGGTGGAGGCGGGCTTTGGCCAGCAGGTCGAGTCCCATGTAGCGGCGGGCCTCGGTCCACTCGTCGTTCTGCTCGGCCAGCACGGCGCCGACCAGGCGGATGACGGCGGAGCGGTCGGGGAAGATGCCGACCACGTCGGTGCGGCGGCGGATCTCCTTGTTCAGGCGCTCTTGCGGGTTGTTCGACCAGATTTGCCGCCAGATCTCGCGTGGGAAGGCGGTGAAGGCCAGCAGGTCGTGCTGGGCGGTGTCCAAGTGGGCTGCGGCTTTGGGGAACTTGGCCTCCAGTGCGTCCAGGACGTGCTGCATCTGGGCCTGGACGGCGTCTGTGTCGGGTTGTTCGAAGACGGTCCGCAGCAGCGTGGCCACCCAGGGCTGGGTCGATTTCGGGACCTGGCTGAGCAGATTGCGGGCGTAATGAGTCCGACATCGCTGCCAGCTCGCGCCGGGCAGGACCGCGCCGATGGCGTCGACCAGGCCGGCGTGGGCGTCGGAGATGACGAGCTGGACGCCGGACAGGCCGCGGGCGATCAGCGAGCGCAGGAAGGCCAGCCAGCCGGCACCGTCCTCGGCGGTGGCGACGTCGATGCCGAGGATCTCGCGGTGTCCGTCGGCGTTGACTCCGACCGCGATCAGTGCATGGACGTTGATGATCCGGCCGCCCTCGCGGACCTTCTGGGTCAGCGCATCGACCCAGACGAACGCGTAAGGCCCTTGGTCCAAGGGCCGGTTGCGGAACGCTGAGACCTGTTCGTCCAGGTGCCGGGTCATCGCGCTGACCTGGGACTTCGACAGCTGGGTGACGCCCAGGGACTCGGCGAGCTTCTCGACGCGGCGGGTGGAGACGCCGAGAAGGTAGGCGGTGGCGACCACTGAGATGAGGGCCTGCTCGGCCCGGCGGCGTCGCTCCAGCAGCCAGTGCGGGAAGTAACTCCCCCTCCTGAGCTTGGGGATGGCCAGTTCGACGGTGCCCGCCCGGGTGTCCCACTCGCGCGGGCGATATCCGTTGCGGTGGTTGACTCTGTCGTCGCTGACCTGGCCGTATTCGGCATTGCAGAGGGCATCGGCCTCGGCGGACATGAGTGCGTCGGCGAACGTCTTGACCATTGCGCGCAGCAGATCGGGACTCGCCGCGGCGAGGTTGTCCTCGGCGAGGGCGTGCAGGGGCAGACTGTCGGGTGCGGTCATCGTGCTGATCTCCTTCGGGCTTCGACACCTCGAAGATCAGCCGGTGGCCGTTCATCTATGCGGGCATCATCCCGACGCCGGAGCAAACCCCCGGATCAGGTCGAACCCGTACACCATCTCCATGGACGCAACCGGACCCCCCACCCCCCCGCGATCGGGTTCGCGTGCCCCGGCCGGCTGCCCGCCAGCCTCACGAATTCATGGCGCCCGGTGTCGCAGTGACAGTCGGTCACATCATGAAGGAAGGGTGCTTCCGACCTGCGATGATTCAGCTTCTCTAGGACTGGATCACGTGCAGGGGAGGCACCCTTCCGGTGTCGAAGCGTACAGAGTGGGCCGATGATCTGTCGCTGTCCGCAAGCGGGAAGAAGCTGGTGGGCAAGGCGGGCATCGTGCCGGTGCGGCGTCTGGCGGACAAGGTCGGGCTGACCGACGCGCTCGGGGCTGCCCTGGTGCGGCGGGGCTTCCGTCCCGTCCATGATCGGGGAACGGTCCTGGTCTCGGCGGCCTGCGCGGTCCTGCTGGGCGCGCGGTCGATGGCCGGGATCGATGTGATGCGCCAGACCTCGCTGGTCCTGGGCAGCCCGGCCTCGGCGTCCACGCTGTGGCGGACCCTGGAGGCGATCGGACCGGTCCAGCTGACGAAGATCGCCTCCGCACGGGCCCGGACCCGTATCCACGTCCACCAGCAGCTCGACCTGCGCCCGGGCGGCTTTCCCTGGATCAAGGTCAACGGGCGGGAGCTGACCGGTGTCACGGTGCTGGACCTGGACGCCTCAGTCGTCCCGGCGCATTCCGGCAAGGAGGGAGCCGAGCCCAACTTCAAGGGATATGGCCACCACCCGCTGTTGATGTTCTGCGACAACACCGAAGAACTCCTGGTCAACCGGCTGCGGCCGGGATCGGCGGGATCCAACACCGCCGATGACCACATCTCGGTGAGTATCGAGGGCCTGCGTCAGCTGCCCACCCGCCGTCGGCGCCGGGTCCTGTTCCGCACCGACGGCGCCGGAGCCACGATGGAGTTCCTCACCTGGATCACCTCCGGCGGCGGCAACGCGGCCAACCGCTGGGAGTACTCCGTCGGCCACACCCGCGACGACGACTTCTGGAAGGCCCTGGCCAAGGTCCCGGCCACCGCGTGGACGCCGGCCCTGGACCACAAGGGCCAGCCGCGCAAGGACGCCGACCTCGTCGAGATCACCGACATGCTCGACCTGACCGGCTGGCCGGAAGGGATGCGGGTGATCGTTCGCCGCGAACCCATCCACCCCAAGTACGAGCGCGAGCTCAAGCCGTACGAGAAGAAGACCGACTACCGCTACCAGGCCATCGCCACCAACACCACCGGCGGGCAACTGCAGTTCCTCGACGCCCGAGCCCGCTCCCACACCCACGTCGAGGCCGGCATCCGACGCGGCAAGGCCCTCTCCCTCAACCTGATGCCCTCCCGCTACTTCAAGGTCAACCAAGCCTGGTGCACCCTCCTCGCCCTGGCCACCGACCTCGCCCGCTGGTTCCAACTCCTGGCCACCGAAGGCAAACTCGCCCGGGCCGAGCCCGCCACTCTGCGCACCCGACTCCTGGACGTCCCCGCGAAACTCGCCGACCACGCCCGAAGACGCGAGCTGAAATTCGACCCCGCCTGGCCCGCATCCACCGACATCGTCGACGCCTGGGGCGCCGTCCAGGCCCTGCCCGCCCCCGGCTGACTGCCACCCCACCGACCCCGATTCCGGAAGGAGGAGACCCGCCCCGTCCTCGGCCCGTGGAAACCGACGACCACCCGTGACGACACACGGGCCGGAACGTCACCACCACCCGAAGGACGAACCAGGACGAAACCTCAACCTCGACCGATCACCTCAAGCCGGCGCGCGCACGTGAATGATCGAGGCCAGAGGTGCCGTCTCATGCCATAGCAAGCGCCTGGGGCATCGTCCGCTCGACCAGGGGGGCGTGATCGAAGAACCCCAGCAGACTGCCGGTCTTGCGGTACGGCGAATTTGGGGCTCGGTTGATCGCCGTGTACTCCAGACGTACTTCGCCCTCCTCCACAGATTCATGCCCAACAAGCCGCGGCGCGGCGCCGACTGGTCTCCCAGGAGGTGGTCGGATGCATTCGCGGTGAATGCCTGGCCCACCCGCCGCCTGGACTCCTCCATCCGCCACCGGTTGCAGGAGTACAGCGTCGGAGCATTACTCACGTGCAGAATCCGGAGGGATGTTACTGGGGCGCCAGCCGTGTGTACTTCGTATCGCCCGCACCTCCAGCGCTACCGCTAGCGGGGGAACAGTCATTGCCTCACCCTGGCCGACCACGGGATGAGGAACTTCAGTCAATCTCACGGGACTTGTGGAAAGCCCTGTGCTCGGTAACGGGCATGCCAAATTCGGGAGTGCCCGGAGAGACCCGACAATCTCGGCGTACTGCTCCAGCGTTCCGCGGACGCCCAACCGGATCTTCGTTTCGGTCGCGACCAACTCGCGGTCCTCGGCCACAATCTGCTCGTACCGCACCCGGTACAGGCGAGTTCGCCGTCTGCCTCGGACCCGAACGCGGCCCGATAGTAGCCCGGGCGTCGGTCTCGACCAGGATGACCATCAGCAGCCGCGGGTAGCCGAACTCGCCCTGTTCGTCAGGTCGTTCGGGAAGCGGGCAGTGAGGGAGCGTCCCGCCACGTCCACGTCACCGGTTCGGACACCACCTCGAAGAGGTGCCATCAAGGACTGACTCGCCCGAGCCGTTCGCGAGCCCAGGACAGCAACGAGCTCTTGGGTTCTGAGCTTTCGTCGCGCGATCCCGCTCCGGCTGGTGAGTGTCCCGCACTCCGATGAAGCGACTAATCACTCCCCGGGATCGTGGCGTCGTCATATAGACAAACCGTCAAGATCCTTTAGGCGGGTGAAGATCTTCGGGTCTTCATAGTTGAGCGGTGCGGAGGTATCCGCGGGCTCGGCGGGTGGTTACGCAGCGTGTCCGTAGTCGTTGGTGCTCGGCATTGCGGAAGCCGAACGCGTTGCGGGCTACGAGCTTGATCACCCGGTTGATGCCCTCGCTTTTGGCGTTGCTGTGCCCGGTGTCGATGAACGCGGCGATCTCGGTCCACCAGCGGTCGATGGTGGCGGCGAGGCGGCGGACTTCGGGGATGTCGCTGTCCGCGCACCAGGTGAGGAACTTCCAGCGGGCGTGGCCGACTTGGTGGCGGTTGGCGCCGGTGTCGGCGTACACGTGGACGTGGCCCTGGCAAGATTTCCGTGACGTTGGGGTGTGCCACCGTGCGCCGGTGACGCTCCGTCACGGATGGCGGCACCGTCAGCGAGTGTGATGACCTCGTACGGATCGTGTCCCCGCACCTGGATGCGGTGCGGGTGGAGCGGGTGTGGGTGGAGAGCGGCGTGGTCCATGTTTCCGCCCGCACTCGCGAGTTGCCGGTTGCGTGCCCGGACTGCGGCAGAAGCTCGGCGCGGGTGCACAGCCGCTACGTCCGCACGCTGGCTGATCTCGCGGTCGGTGGCCCGGCCGGTGTTGATCGGCCTGTCGGTGCGGCGGTTGTTTTGTGACAGCCCGCGCTGCGGGCGGCGGACGTTCGCCGAGCAGCTCGATGAACTGACGGTGCGCTACCAGCGCCGCACGCCGTTGCTGCAGCATCTGGTGGAAATGGCCGCGATATTGCTCGCCGGCCGCGGTGGCACGCGATTGCTGCAGATCCTGAACGTGCCGCTGTCGCGGACCAGCGTGCTGTTCCACCTGATGCGCATGCCGCTGCCGAAGTCGTCCACGCCCCGGGTGCTGGGTGTGGACGACTTCGCGTTGTACGCCGACGTCTATGGCACCCTGCTGGTGGATGCCGACACCCGGCTCCCGCTCACGCTCTGGGCGGGCCGGGACGCCGAGCAGTTGGCCCGGTGGCTGCGCGACCATCCCGGCGTCCAGGTCGCCGCGACGGCTCACTGGTCTACCGGCAGGCCATCGCCGACGGCGCCCCGATCGACACACCCCGCGAGCGGCCGCCCTCACCACGAGAAGTTGCCCGCTGGATCACCGCCGCACCAGCCCGGCGCGGCCTGCACGACACCGAGCGGCTGCAACGAATCCGCGCCGCCTGCCCGGAGCTGGACCGCACCCATGACCTGGTCCGCGAGTTCGCTGCCATGCTCGATGCCCGCGACGCCACTCCGCTGCCGGACTGGCTTGAGAAACTCACAACCTCGCGCCTTCCGGCCCTGGCCAGCCTGGCCACGGCGATCCGCGAGGACCAGCCCGCGGTCGTGCAGGGCATCACCACCCCGTTCAACTCCGGCGTCAACGAAGGCCGCATCACGGATCTGAAACTCCAGAAAAGGATCATGGCGGGCCGCGCAGGCATCCCGCTTCTCCGCCACCGCGTCATCCTCATGGCCCACCTCAGACGCCGCCATCCGTGACGGAGCGTCACTGGCGCACGGTGGCACACCCCGACGTCACGGAAATCTTGCCAGGGCCAGCTCAGTCGTACGCCGACACTCCAGCCAGTACCCGTCTGTGGGGTCGAGCTGGTCGGCCTCGAAGACCATGACCCCTGTGACGGCGGTGTTGTGCAGCAGTGCCGATTCGGCATGGATGCGGATGATGACGCCGCCACCGTCGACCAGGTGGTTGACCGGGCGGATCACGGGCAGCGCTTGTTGGGTCCTAGCCGATCCGGCGCCCATGGGGATGCCGGCCAGCAGCGCTATGGATTCCTCCCGGCGCAGCGGTGGGCGGTTGGAGTGGTGGGTGGCGGTTAGTTGATGATGTAGCCGAGGGTGCCGTCCTTGTGTGGGTAGTCCTCGCAGTGGGGGTTTGTGGTGTCCATGTGGAGCCGTCCCGTACTGGTTGGTTTGTGGCAGCGGTAGAGCGGGACTGTTCCCGGGGTCTGGGTGGTGTAGAGGTAGCCGAGGAGTCCGTCCTTGGTGTGGCCCTTGCAGCCGGGGTCCGTGGTTTGCAGATGCAGGGAACCGCCGCTGCCGGTGGCGGTGTTGCAGCGGTAGAGGGGGATCGTTCCGGGGGCCTGGGCCGGTGAGAGGTAGCCCAGAATTCCGTCTTTGGAGTAGCCCTCGCAGCTGCGGTCCATGGTGTCCATGTGATCACCGCTGCTGTGGGAGCAGCGGTAGAGGGCGACGGGGCCGGACTGGCTGGAGACGGTCAGTTTGATGGCGGTGTCGTTGGTGTCCCAGTTCCCTGGGATGGTGAGCCGCACTTTGTTGGTGTCCTGGCTGAGTGTCACGGGTGTGCCGTCTTTGACGAGTGAGGCTTCTGCGAAGATTTTGCCGTCGGCGGGGAGTGGAAGGGTGAGGGTGTTCCCGGCCGGTGGTTTGAGGACGTGGAGGTATTCGGTGTTGCCGTCGGGCGATGTGGTGGCCACGCCCCAGGTCAGGTCGGCGATGCGGGTGCCGGCGTCGGTGGGGTAGGAGGTGCTGGGCCGGGTGCCGAAGATGGACTGCTTGATCGGGTCGATCCAGGCGCCGATCTGCTGGAGTGTCTTCATGGCGTCGGGTTCCCAGCCGCCGTCGGCGTAGGGGCCACTTCCCCAGGCGACGCCGCCGCCGTCGGTGTTGGTGGCTGCCTGCAGCACGGTATAGCGGAACATGCTTTCCGGGGAGTAGCGGACGGTGGAGTGCGGCCGCTGTGCCCACCACGTTTCGGTGAAGATCGCCCCCACGGGCTTGGTGTAACCGGGCCACAGACTCCCGTCGGGCTGTGCGAACTCCCTCCAGCCGCCGTACTCCTTCATGCCTTTGTCCAGGCCGTACAGGTCACCGTAGTTGTTCTGGATGAGGACAGCCCGCGGGCTGACCGTCTTGATCGTGTTGCGCAGCTGCGGGTAATCGACCACCTTGCGGCTGTCGCCCCTGGGGCTGCCTTCATCGAGGAACAGGCCGTCGATCTTCTCGCCGTAGCGTTGCATCATCTCCCGGTAGATGTCGTTGATGAACGCATTCCATCGGGGGCGGTCGAAGTCTGCTCCCGGGTTCCAGCCTTGCCCTTCCGGTGGGGGCTGAGTACCCCAGCCGGTCTTCTGTCGGTCCGCGTCGGAGAACTCCATGCCGTCACGCGGGTGGGTGTAGAGGTAAACTTGGATTCCCTTGGCTTTCACCGCGGTGATCATGTCGCCGATCAGGTCACGGTTGACGCGGTGGTCGGGAAGATCCCAGTCCAGCATTTTCTGGCTCGGCCAGAGGGTGACCATCTTGGAGTGCCAGGCGGTGAAGATGACGTACTGCACTCTGGCCGACGCCAAATCGTCGGCGAACCGTCCCGCGTTGAAACCGTCCGCCAGATCGTCGGCATCATCGACGACCGCACCAGTAGAGTCCACCGTCCGCCCGGGCACATGATGGACGAACAGTCCGTACTTCTGATCGAGTATGTTCCCCACGCCGTCGTCCCCCCGGGCCGACGGCACCGCGTTGAGGGGTGCTATCAGCACGGCTGTCAGCAGGGCCAGGGGGATGAGAATGCCGACTGACTTCCAGATCCGGGATACACCCTTCCTCCGGCGGGAGGAGACCATGACCGGGTCCTTTCAAACGAGGGCAGGGGCGCGACCCGGTGAGAACAGATCCGACCATGATCGTTACGGAGCTCTGAGGAAGCGCAACGATATGAGCGGGGTTCATGGGCAACGCTCACCGCATTGAGTTGTCAGTCTTTGTCGCACCGCCCCCTCCAGCTACTCATCGCCCTGACAAATTTCCCCTTGCCCGCTCAGCGCGTCCATTCCTGAGGGAGGGATTCCGCGTAGTTGCGTGACGGCCCGGGGGGGCACCCCGAAACCAGCCTGGTCGACCTGGGCTCTGGCCAACCGCAACGACCTCTCCCCTGCCAAGCTCTCCTTACACCCCAAGACGTTGGAGCAGGCCGCTGGGGTGATGAGGATTCTGCAGGCGGCGGGTATGTCGACGCTGAAGGAACTTGAGGAGCGCCGGGATGACGGATTGCTCACTGCCGAGCAGAGGGAGAAGATCCAGGACATTGGCAAGGAGACGCACCTCGGTGGGCTGGCCCAGTCTTTGTCTTTGACGGCGGGATTTCCTCAGAGCACCACTACTACCAGCACTGCGGGCGGCAGTACGGGGGTCGGCGGAATTACGGGGGTGGCTGAGGCGGATGCTGGCACGGGTAACGGTGGTACGGGTACTCCCGGGAAGGTGGCGGACAAGGCTTAGCAGGGCCAGCAGACTCAGCATGATCGTGGTCCGGGGCCTGAGGAATCGCAGGTCTACGGCCGGGCCAAGGACGGTTCCTGGCACGCGGTGACGCCGGGGTCCCCGCTTCAGGACTATGACCGTTTTGATGGTTACCGTCTAGGCACGGACGGCAGCTGGCAGCCGATGAAGGACTCTGAGGATTACCTGCGTGCAACGCGGTGCTGGAGCGATACCAGCGACGCACCGCTCGTCTGACCAGGCAGGTCAAGGCCGTGGTCAAAGAGTTAGCGGGCCGGGCGGGATCACGTCTGCTGGCGATACTCGCGGTGGGCCTGTCCCGTCACACGGCCCTGCGCACCCTGCTGCGCATCCCGTTGCCGACCGGGCGGGTGCCCCGTGTGATCGGCGTCGACGATTTCGCACTTCGGCGGCGGCACCGCTATGCCACCGTGGTGATCGACGCCGAGACCCATGAGCGGATCGACGTGCTGCCTGACCGCACGGCCGACACGCTGGAAGCGTGGCTGCGCGAGCATTCGGGTGTCGAGGTCGTGTGCCGCGACGGCTCAGCCACCTACGCCGAGGCCATCCGCCGTGCCCTGCCCGGCGCGGTACAGGTCGCGGACAGGTGGCAGGACCCTCCCCCTGAGTGGTGGACACCTTCGATCGGCCCCGGTGAGGGGCTGGCAGGAGGGACCACTTATGGTGATGAAGGTTTATTCGCCCGAGTTCAAGGCCGACGCCGTCGCGCTGTACCACTCGGACCCCGACCTCACGATCGTGCAGGCCGCCCGCGATCTGGGGATCAACCCGGAGACGCTGCGGAACTGGATCCGCGCCGACCGCGCCCGCGGCGGCAGCACCACGAAGAACATGAAGGACACCCCGGTGAGCAAGGCCACGAAGGAAGAGCTGGAGGCCGAGTTAGCGGCCCTGCGCACGGAGCTGAAGACGGTGCGCAAGGAGAATGCGACGCTCGCCCAGGAGCGCGACATCCTGCGCAAGGCCACGAAGTTTTTCGCCTCCGAGATGAGCTGGTGACGAGCCGCTTCCAGTACCTTCGAGGACCATCGCGAGACCTTCGAGGTCAAGCGGCTCTGCCACGTGCTGGACGTCGTCCGCTCCAGCTACTACAAGTGGCGCTCTTCGCGTGAGGCCCGTGCCCAGCGCGAGCGGGATGACCAGGTCCTGGCCGACAGGATCCGGGCCGTGCACACGGACTCGGACGGCGCCTACGGCGCCCCACGCATCACCGCCGAGCTCCGCGACACCCACGGCATGCACATCAACGAGAAGAGGGTCGCCCGCGTCATGCGCAAGTTCCGCATCACCGGCTTCCACCTGCGCAAGCGCATACGCACCACCATCCCCGAGCCGTCGCAGACGCCGGTGCCGGACCTGTTCAAGAGGGACTTCACCGCTGCCGCGCCGAACCTGAAGTACATGGGCGACATAACGTATCTCCCCGTCGGAGACGGCGAGCACCTCTATCTCGCTACGGTCCTGGACTGCTTCTCACGCCGGGTGGCGGGCTGGTCGATCGCCGATCACATGCGCACCGACCTCGTTGCCGACGCGCTGAAGATGGCCGCCGCCACCCGTGGCAGCCTCGACGGCGCCATCTTCCACAGCGATCACGGGGCGCAGTACGGATCCCGTGAATTCGCCGGCCTCTGCCGGGAGTTGGGAGTCACCCAGTCCATGGGTGCCGTCGGGACGAGTGCGGACAACGCCGCCTGCGAGTCCTTCCACGCGTCTCTGAAACGGGAGATCCTCAAGGGAGCACGGCGCTTCGACGGGGCCGGCGCCTGCCGGCGTACCGTCTTCCGCTGGCTGACGCGGTACAACACCTGGCGCCGCCACTCGGCGAACGGACAGCTCAGCCCCGTCGCCTACGAACAGATGTCAGCTACCCTGACACTCGCCGCATAACAAACAAACAGGTGTCCACCCTTCGGGTGGAAGGCCCTCCTCCAGCACAGCATCGGTCACCGGCCGGTCGAGCCAGCGGTAGTAGGGCTGTCTGGCGAGCTTCAGGACCCGGCACGTGACCGTGACCGGAACCCCGTCCACGGCCAGCTCCTTCACGAGCGGGTAGATCCTTTTCCCGGCAGATTCGCCTGCGACAGGTAAGCAGCGGCCCGGCGCAGGACCTCGTTCTCCTGGAGGGTTATTCACGGGCTTGGTTTCTTGATCAGCAAGACGGCCCTGCTCGGTAGCCTGGCGTTTGCGACGACGTCAGTTTTCCACCGGGGCAGGGCCGTTGAGCTGGAACGTTACGACAGGGCTGGAAGCGGATCAACTGGAGGCCTTGGTGGTCCGGGTCCACACGATGCTGGTGGAGGACCCCGATCCGCCCGTGGTGCCGGGACCGATGTGGGCGCTGGGCCTGTACAAGTCCGTGGTCCTGGTGTTGTTCCTGCTGCGGCAGAACCCCGTCCAGCAAGCGGCGGCGGAACTGTTCCACATCTCCCAGGCCACCGTCTCGCGCCGGTGGACCACGCTGCTCCCGGTGGTGGAGACGGCCCTGGCCGAGCATGTGCCCGACCCCGCCGACGCCTCACACGGCAGGATCGTCCTGGCCGACGGGACCCTGGTCACCACGTGGGACTGGGCGAGCGAGGGCACCACGATGTTCTCCGGCAAGCATCGTGACACAGGCTTCAACCTGCAGGTCGCCGCCACTCTCAGCAGGGACCTGCTCGCCGTCTCCGCGCCGGTACCCGGCAGTCGGCACGACATGTACGCCTGGCGCCAGTCCCACTTTCCCAAAGCCTTCGCCGACCGGGAGAGCATGGGGGATCTGGGCTATGTCGGCTCCGGCATGCTCACCGCCCGCCGCAAGCCACCCGGTCAGGAACGCCCCGTCAAAGACAAAGTGTTCAACCAGAGCATCAGCAAGCTCCGCGCCGCCGTCGAACGAGCGATCGCACATCTGAAGGACTGGAAGGTCCTCGCCACTCGCTATCGCGGCCCTCTCACCCGGTTCCCCCTCGTCGCCAAGACCGTCACCGCCCTCGCCTTCTACAAGAACGGCTGGTGACCCCGTGAATAAGCCTCCTGCTCCAGCAGCTTGATCCTCTGGCGCGCGGCCCGTAGTTCCGCGTTCTTCTGCGTGGTCGTTCCGGGCGTCACCCCGTCGTCGATGTCCGCACGACGCATCCACTTCGACAGCGTCACCGCGTGGACACCGAAGTCGGCGACCACCTGCTCCAGTGTCACGTCCGGGCCGCGGTTCCTCGCGACCCGCACGACGTCCTCGCGGAACTCCTTCGGATACGGCTTGGGCACTACAACATCCTTCCAGGCCGCCTCTCAGCAAGCCAGGTCAGGATGTCACCCGATCGTGCAGCAGACCCAACTCAAGGACTGGATCCCCGCTGTCCAGGCCGATCCAAGCCCGCCCCTGCAAAGGTCTTGGAGAAGAGCGCCTGACAATGCCGCTGCACTTGCTCCGCTACCACCGCCAAGCCGGAGCCACGTACTTGACGTACAACCACTCGCCGAGTGGCCGGGTTCCGGCGTCCACTTCAGCGGCGCCCACCCGGTCCTTGGCAAGCTTGCGTGTCTTCAGCGGATAGCTCACAGCTGATGAGGACAGTGCGTCGGTCCGTACGGGCACGAACGCCGAAAGGGGCGCGGTCGTGTCGGTGGGGCGGAGGCTGGCGATGACAGCCTGTCCGGTCAGGGCTCGGGTGGCTATACCAGCCCGGTACAGACGCACGGTGCTGTTCTTACGGATCAGCGAACGGTCGGCTGAGGGGCTAAGGAGAAGCTCGAGGTGCCCGTCGTCCCGTGCGAGGTAGCCACCGGTGATGGTGCACGGCACCTTGATGAGGGTCAGCGCCGCTGCCGCCACAGCGAGGGCCAGCGCTACCACTGCGCCGATCCGCTGGATGCGAGCTCCTCTGCGCCGGGCCTCGTGGATGGCGCCCGCTAGGCCGCGGCCCAGGCGATAGACGAGGTAGCCGATGCCGCACAGCACAAACGCTGCACCGAAGGCCCCGAGCTGCTGCAGCCGGTCCGCCCACATCTGCATGACCATGGCGACAATGTAGAGGGGGAAGATCATGCAGGCGAGACCGAAGGGTACCGCCCAGCGCAGCTTCGGCAGTTTCCGGTCGTAACGGCGGCGGGTGCGGCCGCCGAACATGAGCTGGGCCGTGTAGCGGCGTGCGTCGTGGAGGGCGTGGTCACGCAGGTTCGGGATGTCGAGGTGGCTCATCAACGCGAGGTAGCCGTCCAGCTTGATGAACGGAATCAGGTTGAGCAGCCCTAACACGTAGGTGGCGATGGCGTAAACGATCAGACCGTCCCGAATAGGTCCTTCGGTGAGGAGCGAAACCACTGCCGCCCCGCCGGCGATGACCACCTGCGTTGCGATCCCTGCCAGAGCCACGGCGACACGCTGCTGCTTGTGGGGCAGCCGCCAGCCGTCGGAGACGTCACAGAAGGCTGCGGGCGAAAGGTAGAACAGCATCACGCCCATTCGGCCGGGCCTGCCCCCTTGGTGGCTGAGGACGGCACCGTGGCCGAACTCGTGGATCGCGGTGGTGAGGAGAACTCCGCCGACGACGGCCGCATAAGTGGATAGCGGCTGCGCCTGCCCCAGGGCCGTGCTCACCCGCTGTGCCTGACCGGCGAGCGCCAGCAGTCCGCACAGCGCGAGAACGCCGAGCGCGTATGTCCCGGCACGGCTCATGAGGAAGCCGACGAACGGTGAGACCCGGCGCAGCACACGCTCGGGCCTAAGCACGGTGAACTGCACGGTCAGCGGTGGCACGAACTTGATCCGCTGGTCACGGCGGTCCCGGCGATGCCGGCCGCCACGCCTGGCCTGCTCGCCGTTGTCGAGCAATTGGCCCGCGGCGAGTTTGCCGACGGCCGTGCCGACTGCCTCCGTCGTCCACGGCGGTCCGAGGATTTCCACTAGCTGGGCGTGGTCACGTGTTCCGTTCAAGGCGAGTGCCAGCCTGGCGAGGTCGGGCTGGACACGGAAGTATGCCTGCCGGCCTCGTTGGATGACCCAGGGAGCCTTGCCCTTGGCAGGCTCATGCACCGATACGTCGGCGGCGAGCCTGGGCCGGGCCAAGCGCTCCGAGGCGATCTCGGTGGGCGCGGTCGTCGAGGACATGCGGGCCGCCTTACGTGATGTCGCGGGAGTGGAGCAGCTTGTGTGCCGCGTACCCGGCCGCGGCCAGCCAGCCTGCGATGACCAGGAGGGCAGTCTGCGGTGAGAGCAGATCGGCGGCCCCGTCCCGGTAGACCGAGCTCATGGCGACCGTCAGCAGATACTTCGCCTCGTCGGGCACCAGCCGTTTCAAAGCGGGGTCCACCAGCAGGGTCAGTGCCATCAGAGCACCCACGGCACCGATCTGATGGCGGACGATCCAGCCGACGAAGACGCCCCACGGGGCGGCCAGTACATTGCAGGCGAACACACCGAGGGCGATCAGCCAGGTCTCCGAGGTCCACTCGGAGCTGTAGCCGTAGCCGGCGAGCATCACCCAGCTCGACACCGTCGCCAGGAGGACGGCGAACAGCCCGAACAGAGCACCCACAGCGGCAGCGACCACGAGCTTCGCGAGGAACAGACGGTCCCTGCCACCGATGAGGAGCACGGAGCGGCTGATGGAGCCCGAAGAGTACTCCCGGGTCACCAGCAGTGCGCCGAAGAGCGAGGCGAACAGGAAGGTCGTCATCGAGGCACGGACCACATCGTTGGTAACGGCCGCGACGTCGGTCTTGCCTGCGCTGACCATCTTGTCGCCCTGAGCTGCATAACTGAGTCCCGAGAGCAGGGACATGAAGACGGCGATCGAGACGAGCACGGCCCAGGTACGGCCTGACCATGCCTTGGTCCACTCACCCAGCAACCATTCACGCATGTTTGTTCCTCAGGGTCGTCGGTGACGGCCGCGGCGTCGGTCTGTTCCGTGCTGGGCGGCTCCTCGTCGCCCCTGGCCGCGTGGCTTCGCCAACTCGAAGAAGCGATCTTCCAGACGCTCCACGCCGTTTGAGGTCAAGGCGCTGAGCTCTCCCGCGTAGCGCAGGGTGCGTTGCAGGATCACCACATCGTCTACGGTCTGCTCGACCTCGGCCAGCAAGTGACTGGAGAGCAGGACGGTACGTCCCTCGGCGGCGAGGGAGCGGAGCAGTTCACGCAGCCAGCGGATGCCGTCCGGGTCGAGGCCGTTGACCGGCTCGTCGAGTACCAGTACCTCGGGGTCGGCGAGCAGGGCCGTAGCCAGGGCCAGCCGCTGCTTCATGCCGGTCGAGTAGCTCCTCACCTTGCGGTCTGCACCGTCGGCGAGCCCGACCAGGTCAAGCACGTCGTCCACGCGGGCCGAGGGCAGGCCTAGCGTTCTGGCCCATACCAGGAGGTCGCGGCGGCCGGTGGTTCCCGGGATGGGGCCGATTGAGTCCATGCTGATACCGATTCGGCGAGCGGCGTTCGGCAAATCGTCGTAGGCATGGCCGAATACGGTCGCCTTTCCCGCCGTGGGACAGGCCAGCCCCAGGAGCATGCGCAGCGAGGTGGACTTGCCGGCGCCGTTGCGGCCGAGCAGGCCCACCACTCGTCCAGGCCGGACCGTGAAGGTGAGGTCCTCCACGGCCGCAACCGGACCGAACCGCTTGCTGACGCCACGGAACTCGATTACGGGAGTTTCACTCACGGCAACTCCGTGCAGTCACAGTGGACTCGATGGCCGTGGCCAAGGCGATGCTCAATTGGTCCGTGTTGTTCATAACCCCTTCCTATCCACCGCCAGGTGTTAATTTCTTCGTGTGGCCGGGGGTCTGTGGTGGCGGATGCCGCCCGCCACCACAGACCCCCGGTATCAGGCCCCGTCACTCATCAGGTGAGGATGCCCGAACTGAGCACGAGCCCGCCGACGCCAATGGCAGAGCCGACTCCGCCGAAGAAGGGACCCCAGAAATCGGGGGCTTCCATGGTCTCCAGCTCCTCCATGTCCAGCTCCAGTACCGGCTGGGTCTTCTCGTTCTCCTGCATTGATGACACCTCCTGTCATGTTTCCTTGCTAACACTGCTCATGGCCATGTCGTCAGATCCGTCATGCCCTTTGGGCAGCCGGGATCAGGTGGCCAGAATGCCGCCGATGATGATCCCCGAGGTTGCCGCGGCGCCAATGCCGTAGCCTTCGAGGGCGCCGGCGAGGCCCCACCAATCGAAATCGGGGGCGTCCATGGCTTCCAGCTCCTGCATTTCCAGCTCCAGTCCGGGCTGGATGCTTTCCTTCTCCTGCACTTTCTTCCTCCTCTCACATGTTGTGGCCGAGTGCTTCTCTTCCCCCGCTTCGGGCACCGGATGGTGGACCGAAGCGGAAGTCCTTGACGAGCCCGCGGGCGGCGGGCATTTGGGCCGCTGAGGGCAGCTCACGGTCCGGAGGCGCTTGAGGTTTCCGGCACCTGCTCGGCGGCCGCGCGCAGCACGGGCAGAAGGGCGTCGCTTTCCAGCCCGCCGAGCATCGGCAGCCCGGCTCCCCAAGCCCGTACGATCCGCCCGGCGACGGCCTCGATCTGGCTGGGTGTCACGGCTATGCGCCGCCCGATCATCCAGGAGTCGATGAGCGCGGCCACTCCTGGCGCCGGGTCCGTGGGAAGTTCTTCGGGGTTTTCCGACCGGAGCACGGACCACAGCCGTCGTAGCCGCCGGGCCGATCCCAGCCGCTCCTCACCGGCGTCGATCGCCTGCCACAGCGGCGGCAACAGGGCAGACACGGCTGTCATCTTGCGTATCGCGAGCGCCGAGGAGAGCTCGTTGGCGATGAGCCAGCCCTTGACCGCATACGGATCACGGCCCGCATGGAACCACGCATCATGCGTGCTGCCGCTCACCTCGGCGATCTCACGGCGAAGCCGGTCGCAACACCGGCGGCCGGCCAGAGCCGCGTTACGCACCTCGTCCCCGAGCCGTACCAGTCGCCCAGCGGTCGTCTCCACGCGCGCGTCCTGGGAGGGCAGCCGTGAATGATCGCCGACGTACGGGCTCACCAGTCGGAACAACGCTTCGAGCACACCCTCGGCGATCAGCTCCTGCGGCAGGGTCACCGTGGCCTCAGGGTCGATCACAGCGACCTCGGGCTGCAGTGCCTTGCCCATGACCAGCCGTTTTCGCTGCGTGTATGTCAGGCATGCGACAGCGCTGGACTCCGAGCCCGTGCCCACGGTGGTGGGTATGGCAATCAGCGGCATCGGCCGAGTCGGCGCGGAGGGGAGCACGATCAGGCCGCTGCGCTGGGGCACTGTCAGCCGGGCGGACACCTTCGGGCCGGCTGCCACCAGCGTGGCCAGCTTGGCCTGGTCGAGCAGCGAGCCGCCACCCAGGCCAACGACCAGCTGCGCATCGGCCAGACGGTCCGCGAGAGCAAGCACACTGCTCACATCTCCGCTTGAATGCAGCACGAGGGTGTGGTTGTGCGACCCGTGCAGCGCGGCTGTCACACGCTGGTGGATCACGCTGTCCCGGACCGCACCGTCGACGAGGACGGCGACTCTTCTGCCGCGGATGTCGAAGTCGTTACTCAGCAGCTGCGCCAACTCGCCCGTCCCGCCCAGTGGTTGCGGCCGGTTGTCACCGATGGTCTTCATCCCCTGTCTCCGTCTGCGCAGCGACTTGGACTGTGTACAGGTCGATGCCCTCCCGGATGCACGCGAGCAGTTCGTCGAGTTCGGCGTCTGTGTAGGTCAGCGCGGGGAAGAGCTGCACCCCGTGCAGGCCGGGGTGCACGATGGCACCCGCCTCCCGGATTGCAGCGACGAGCGCAGCCACCTCAAACTGCGGCAGGGGTTTCCCACTGCCGTCAGCTGCCGCAACTCGGACCGACCGGAAACAGCCAATCCCCGTCGTACCGGTCACCAGAGGGTGTTCGGCGATGAGCGCGGCCAGCCCGTCGTCCAGTCGGCCTGCCAGCCTCCGCCCCCTGGCGACCGCGCCCAGTCTGTGTATCTCGGAGATGGTGGCCAGGATGGCCGCGCAGGTGACCGGGGTTCCGGCCTGCGTCTCGCCGTGGCTGAGAACAGCACCGGCCTCGTCGAAGGCTTCCGCCACCGACCGTGCAGCCAAGACCACTGCGGCAGCACTGGTGCCGTTCGTCAGTCCCTTGGAGGCGATCAACAGGTCGGGCTGGGCCGGCCACCGCTGGGAGGCGAAGAAGTCCCCAGTGCGCCCGAACCCGGTGGCCACCTCGTCGGCTACCAGCAGGAATCCGTACTCCTCGCGCAGCCGCAGCAGTTCGGCGACATACTCCGCGCTGAGGGGCAGGGCTCCCGAGCCCAGCACCGGCTCGACCACCACAGCCGCGATCTGAGTGCCCTGACGGGCCATGAGAACGTTCAGCTCCTCAGGCTCGTTCGGGGTGACGTGCCGGACAAGCCGCTGGTCGACCCCGTACACCTGCTGCCCCAGGTTCTCACCGGTCAGCGCGAAGCCGCCGAAGGTCAGACCGTGATAGCCGCCGCGCAGGCCGACCACGACCCTGCGCCCGCTCATGCCCCGCAGCGCCTGGTACTGCCGGGCGAGCTTCATCACCAGATCGTTGGCCGCACCACCCGATGTGGAGAACAGCACACGTCCGTAGTGCTCGGCACCTGCGAGCTCCACCAGGGCGTCCGCTGCGCGTTGGGCGTACTCGTTCTCATAGCGGAAGACACTCAGATACGAGGCATTGAGCAGCGCATCGGCGGAAGCCTGAGCGATGGCCAGGTTGCCGTATCCGAGGTTGGTGTTCCACAGGCCGCTTGTGCCGCAGAGCAGTTCCCGCCCGTCGGCGAAGCGGACTCGTACGCCCTCCGCGGACACCGCGCATAAGTCGTCCCGGCCGTGCAGGTCGGGGGTGAGCAGCGAGGGCCAAAGCGCATGTCGGGTGGAATTCACGCAGCTGCCTCCGCCTCGAGGAGCACGTTGTGATGGCGCGCACCGGGGTCGGGCAGCATGTGCCGGGAGCGCACAGCGAATCCGCTGCTGCGCAGCTCCTCCTCGAGCAGTTCGGCCGACAGAACGCGGATGCTGGTGGTGCACACCTCGACCGGCCCCTCTTCGATCACCGCCGGAAAGATCGTGACGGTGCGGGACTCCGCTCCGGCGGTCCAGTACTCGAACAGCCGGTAGCCTCGGTCGCTGCCCGTGAATTCGACCTCGGTCTCGGCCGGTGCCGTGTCACTGGACTCCAAGGCCACGGTGGACAGCAGGAAGCGGCCACCGGGCGCGAGGTGGGCGCGTACCGACTCGTACAGGCCCTGCCGGCCAGAGGCGTTCAGGAGCGAGATAGACGTTGTGCCCAGTACGACCGCACCGAACTCCCGGTCGAGAGTGAAATCGCTCATGTCGGCCTGAACCGTCGTGCACCGATTCCGCAGCGCGGCGGGAGCCGCGTCGAGCCGTGCGGCCAGCAGCTTCAGCATGCTGCCGGAGAGTTCCAGCGCGGTGACGTCCCGCCTCGAGGCCAGCAGGGGCATCGTCAGCCGGCCGGAACCGGCTGCCAGGTCGAGTACAGATCCAGGTATGGCCCGCAACAACGTGAGCAGTTCACGTACTTCATAGGTCTCCTTCCCGACCAGATCGTGATAGACGGGGGCGCCCACCTCGTCGTAGAGGTCGCAGCGCACCACCCGGTCGCCGAGTTCTGCCAGGAGTGCGCCGGCCCGGCCGGGGATCGCGAGACCGTTCGGAATCGTGCCCATCATCCCTCCCCCGAACCGATGAGAGCGCCAGAGCTCAGCTTTATGCCTGCAGCGTCGAACAACGCCTGCACTCGCTTGAGGTCCTCGCGGTCCCCAATCCGGACCGCCGCCTCCACCGAACCGCACACCAGCAGAGCCTCTGCCAACTCGGCAGTGTCGTGCTTGAGTTGGAAGGTCCGCCCCTGCCGCGAGCTGTGAGCGTAGACGGCCTCGTCCGTCCACAGCAGAAGCGGCAGCGCGGGATCCATGACGTCTGCCGCATCGGGCAGCTCGCTCAGGGCAGTCACAAGACGGCCGCCGAAACCGGATACACCAGTGACGTTCAACCCGCGGGCCCGCAACGTACGGATGCCGTCCAGAGCAGCGAGATACCGTCCGAGCCAGGGACGCTCGGCCAGTGCGGGTGCGCGGGTCGTCTCCGGCAGCCATCCGCCAAGGCAGACCGCGCACGGCTGGGTGCTCTCGCTGTTGATGCGTGCCCACTCGGCGGCAATTTGCTCAAAGCTGTCGCCTGCGGTGCCGAGTCGCTTGCCCCCCGGAGAAGTTGACAGTTCCCCGGACTGCCCTACATGCAGTCGGAGCGAGGGCCCGTCCCCCTCGGGTCCTGCTCCCAGGGCAGGGAGATCCGCGAGCTGGATCATCGGGTTGGTGAGGAAGTCGGTGAAGACGCCTTCATGGCGTGCCTGGTCGGCATCGCGAAGGTAGGTCTCGAAATCCGTATCGCCGGCCACCCGGATCACAGTCGGGCCGGCCACCGACATGTACTGGCTGAGGCCGTACGCCTGGATCTGCAGGTAGAAGCCGGGATCGTGAGAGAACTCCACTCCCAGCTCGCTGAGTGAACCCTCGTAACCGACAATCAAGGGACCGTCCGTTACGCCCGAATGCCCGGGCGTAAAGACCACCGTCGCGGCGTCCACCACGTCGGAGGCGAGAAGAGCCGGTACGTACTGGGGGGCCTCAAGAACCACCGTACGGGCGGATCTTTCTCTGTGAGGCAGGCGTCCCGCATGGCCGGTCGCCCAACTCATCAGACACTTTCCTAACCCAGACATTCATCCCTCATTCGCATATCGCCATTTCGTGTTGGGACAGCGTCTACGCGCCAGGTCGCTACGCTGAGAAAGGCCGCCCAGAAGTACGGGTCCGTCGCCCGTGCAAGCCGATGGTAGGTGCTGGCGATTGTCAGCCTCTATGGATTGCCCTCTACTGGATTGCTGTCGACACCAGAAGGTGAATTACGGGCCTCCATCGACCCTCCCATCGGCCGCACCGATTCCCGGTACGATACTCACAGAAAGGCCATTGGCGGCATGCTGGTTCGCTTTGACTATTGGGCTCTTACACCACTTCTTATAGCATGCCATTACTTCATCCTCGTTGTCACACTGGCTGAGCAGGTGTGACAGCAAATCTAAATCCCTCGCGTACTGCAAGTCGACTTTCTGAAACTTTGCGCAACTTCACCGGAATAAGTTCTTCTTTGCTTGCCGCCTGAGTTATGCGGCAGGCATGGTTCTCGCTCTCTGAGTGACTTCTCCAAATTCACGTTAGAACCCACTCAATAAACACATCCTGCTCACGGCTGTGAGCCCCCTTCAACATTCAGTTGACGCTCGCCCAATCCCCTGAAAGACGAGACGTCAACGAGATAAGCACATCAAGCCGCTAGTGTCACATCCACCGACAATGCATTTCCGTTACGCACAAACAGGCGTGATCTCGATCATGTCAAGGGCGGAATGAAAGAGAGCTGCGGAAGTGCCGATTCTTGTGGGCTCTACAACAAAACCAAACGCTCGAACAGCCCAGGCCGGCGACGGCCTCACGCCAGGCACACGCCTATGTGGCATAGGACACATCTTGCAGAAGCGAGTCCCCCGGCCGCGCGGGATCCGCTTCACCTCAGGGCGGCGGTACTTCTTCCCGGGACTCGGCATCACCGCCTCCAGGCGCCGGGCAAGCTGGTCGGGGCGCTGGGGGTAGCGGGGGCCGGGACGCTGCGGGCGGGGCCGGCCGGTGCGGCGGCGCGGGCGGGGGATGAGCACGTGCGGTCTCCTCCGAGTCGTCGAGCAGCGCCGTGCCCCGCCGGCATCGGATGCGTCGGCGGGGCACGGTCGGTCGGTGCAGCTGGTGTCAGACGGCCATTCCGAGCGCCGCGGGCGTGCGGTGAGGGCCGGGCGTGGCCGGGGCGGGCGTGGTGTTGCCCGGCCTTGGTATGTCCGGCTGCTGGGCCGGGGCGTCGTGCAGGTTGGTGCCGATCAGGTAGCCGATCAGCAGACCGGCCACGAGGTAGCACTTGTGCCGGTTGGCCTTCCACCAGGTGGGCGGGGTGGGCTCGGTGAGCACGCCGATGACGGCCACGTGTTCTCCATTTCGGTCAGGGAGCGGAGGTGGTGGTGCGCGAGACCGGGTGGTCTGTCCCGCGCCCGGCCCCGGAGGTCCGAGGGTGCGGGCGCGAGGCAGACAATCCGGGAGGGTCACAGGCCGCGGGCGTCGGCAAGGTCGGCGGCCTGTTCGACCATGCGGATCGGCGTACGGCCGGTGGCGAAGGCGTCGTTGAAGCCGGGCACGGAGTCGACGTCGCCGAACTTGCGGCGGATGGCGTCCATGAGCACGGCGACCGCGCTGCTCTCCAGGCCGCGGTCGCCGCGGGCCTCGATCCGGATGGATCCGAGCATGCAGCGGACGCCGTCGGCGGGGCGCGGGTGGGGTGGCCGGTCGGCCTGTCCGGTCGTCGGCCCCCCACGACCGGTGGGCGAGGATCAAGGGAAGTGACCAGGGTCAGCGCTGGAGTGGGTGGAGGTTGCCGGGTTCGTCGTCCTGGTCGTCGTGGGCGGGGGTGGGCTGCCGCGGGGTGCATTTGTGGCCTGCCGCGCACACGGGAAGAGGCAGCTGGGCAGACCAGAGGGATGAAGGGGTGGCAGGCCGGAGGGCCTGCCCCGGCGCCCAACCGCTGTCCCATGGGGCATGGTTCGGGCTCGACACGGGTGATCCTGGATCTGGTGCGGGGGTTGCCAGTGCGTCAGGCTGGGGATCGACGGCGTGGACAAGAGAGGTGATGGGCTTGTTCCGCAGTGACCCACCCGTGGTCGACTTCGAGGCCGTGATCGACACGGACGGGGTGACGTGGCAGGCGTTCACCGATGAGGACGGCGTGCTGGTCATCGACACGGACGCTGAGGTCGAGGTGTTCGTCAACCGGGCCATCGTCGGTGGGTTTGTGTATCCCGCGTGGGTCGATGACTACGGGCGGCTGATCATCGAGCTGGACGGCTGACCGCTCAGTGCCCGGGCCCGGGTAGTCAGAGGCCTTTCGCGTCAGCGATCGAGGCGGCCTCGCCCAGCATGCGCGCCGGCATTCGGCCGGAGCCGTGCGCGTCGTTGAAGGCTGGCACGGAGTCGGCTTCGTCACCGAACCGGCGGCGGATGGCGTCCAGCACGAGGGATGCGGCGTCGGTCTCCAGGCTGCGGTTGCCGCCGGCCTCCTTGCGGATGGCTCCGAGCATGCAGACCGCACCGGTTTCGTCGGTCATGGCGCCGGCGCACCAGCCATCGGTCTCCAGCCGGTGCCGTGCGCGCTCGAGGAGTGCGGCCACCGGAGTGGTGCAGGTCTGCGGCGGTGCGGCCGTCGATGTGGGGGTGAGCGGGACCCTCACGACTTCGGTGAGGTCGACGGGGGTCGTATGCAGGTACGCGGTGCGTACCTCATGGGCGACGGCGGCTTCGTCGAGCTTGACGGTCATGGCCGCCTCGACAGCGGCCAGCCGCGCCTCCAGGCTCAGGCCGGCGCCAACTGTGCGGGACTCTGTCGGCTGTAGCTGGTCGTCGTGTACGGCGGGCGTGGCGTGCGGTGAGGCGGCCATGAGTGTGCTCCCGTCAGTGCAGCGAGACCAGGCCTGCCAGGCCGCTGAGCAGCCCGGTGATGGCGGGGGCAAGGTTGGTGGAGGCCAGGCAGAACCCAAAGGCGGCGCAGGCGATGGCCGCCCCGAGGCGTACGGCGCCGGAGCGCAGCAGCAGGACGACGACCACGGCCAGGAGCACGGCGGCGGAGACGGTGACGATCACGAGGGCTTTTCCTTCCATGGTTTGGCTGCCGGTAGGCGGGTGCGTATGGGTGTGGCCCCCGGCTGGTGCCGGAGGCCACGGAGGGGAGGGGTTGCTCAGTCGTCGGCGGCGAGGGCAAGGGCGACGCGCAGTTCGCGGACGACGTCCTCGTGTGCCTCGGGAGTGACCAGGACGGTGCGGGCCTTGCTCCTGTCGGAGGGGCCGACGATGCCGCGCTCTTCCAGGACGTCCATGAGGCGTTCGGCGAGAGCGAAGCCGACCCGCAGCTTGCGCTGGAGCATCGACGGGGAGCCGTACTGGCAGGTGATGATGAGGCTGGCGGCCTCCACCACCAGGGCCCCGTCCACGTCCGGTGCCTGCGCGTCGGCGGGGTGGACGCTGTTTGGGTGCGGCTCGTTCTGAGTGAGATCGCGGTCAGGCAGTAAGGGCGTATCTCGCCTGGTCATGGGCTGGGTAGAGCCGTTGATGTTCCTTGGCGAGATGATGTTTCCAGTAGGCGTCAAGATCACCGTTAGCGGCGGCGGCACGGAGTTTCAGGACGGCTTCGGCGCCGTCGAGACCCCAGCGGGCTCCGCTGATGTCGAGACGGTCGGCGACGAGATGGCGGGCCGCGCCTTCGATGATCCCGGTGGCGATGGGCCAGCCGGCCGCGAGGGCCTTCTCGTAGTGCAGGAAATCTGCGTTGCCGCGCAGGTAGCGGACGCAGGTATCGACACCGTGCCGCTGTCCGCCGGTCAACTTGGCCTGATCAGCCTGGGCTTGAAGGGTGTCGGCCGTCTCGGTGGCGTCGCCGTTCAAGATGGCCAGGGCGTGGACGGCGACCCAGTCCTCGACCCTCTTGTCGCCGGGACGGTGGAAGCACCAGGCCGCCGCCCACAACCTCTCCAGGACGTGGATGATGTCGATGACGATGTGCGCCTCGACGTGGTGGAGACGGGCTTCGGCCTGGACGAGGTCGAGTTGATGGCGGGCGCCGTCGACCAGGACCACCCAGGTGCGGCGATGTTCGGGGTCGCGGGCCTGCGCGTGCTCGAAGACCTGCGCCACAACGTGCTCGGCGTCGTGTTCCACCGAGCCGCACAGCCACTTGTCCCGGGCAACGGGGCCGGGCCGGCGGATGTGCCCGTCCGTGAAGCCGCCGGGCGGCGTGATCACATCGTGCGGCCGGCGGGGTGCCGGTTCGGCGTCGTAGACCGCGCCGAGCGTGGCCATGCGTTTTCTGCCGTTCTTCTCCCCGGCGGCCAGACGCGTGCGAAAGGCGTGCTGCCGCTTTTCGGCGGCCTGCCGGGTGGCCTCCCGCAGGGCCTCGGGCCTCATCACGATGCCCTTGCCGTCCGCGGACAGCACCAACACTGTTGCCGGAGCGCAGGGTTGAACGATTCTGGCGTTGTAGAAGGCGTCGACGTCACCGGCGGCCTCGACGAGCAGACCGGCGAGCCGACGCTTGCCGAGCACGCGGCCGCACCGCCGGATGATCGTCTCGTGGGCCGCGTCGTAGGACATCCGGGTGGCCGCCTGGACGGCGAGGCGGGCCAGACCGTGCGAGTGTCGGCCCCGCGGCAGTGACAGCACCGCATCCGCCGGGTGCACGTTCGACGCCTCCAGGCGCCTCCAGGCGAGGCGGGAGACGGTCACCGTGCCGAACACCGTGGCCAGCAGCCGGCCATGGCCCCTCTCCAGCCGCGGCCGCGGCAGACCGTCCGTACCGATCACGCGGGGCCGCAAGCTCGCCACAGCCTCCTGCTCGCGCCGCTCCCGCAGGTCCAGGTGATCCTGGAACAGCTGCCGCAGCAGGTCACGGCCCCTGTCTTCCAAGAGATCCTCCAGCTCATGATGGGCCAGATCGCCAGTCGTCGGCGATGCCAGCTCCGTCACGAGCATGCTGAATAAATTCGCCGCCGCCTCAAAGTCGTCAGCACTCGGCGGCGTGTCGTACCGTTCCACGGCGTTCTTCTTCCTACGGGCGTTTCGGTTGGCACCTACGAACGTAGGAAGAAGAACCCTCAGCCGCCAGAACCCTGGCCCAACGGCCCACTGTCCTCGGCGTGTTCGAGCAGCGCGAACAGGCCCGGACTGTCCTCGCTCAGCCAGCCCCGGCGCGCGAGCCGCTTCAGTTTCACCCGCACCGATTCCACCTTCGAGGGGCCCTCGCCCCGGCCGATCGCCACCGAGACCGCCTTCGACCGCATCGGCCGCCCCGCCGCGATGAGCACCTCCATGATGTCCCGGTACCCAGACGGCAGCAGCGATGCGTCCATCCCCGCCTCCCGCTCGGGCACCGTCACCACCCCGATCGGCGACTCCCCTCCCGCCCGCTGCGGCCCCGCCGCAGGCCGCGGCACCGGCTCCTCGGCCGCCACGTCGTCGAGGACCTCCCGCACCACCGCCCGGGCGACCTCCACCTGCGCGAGCATCTCCTCGAACGCCTCCAGTTGCTCGCTCAGCTCCGCTACCTGCACCCGCAGTTCGCCCACCCGTTCCCCGATAGCCGACTCACGCCGTTCCAGCTCCTCCAGCAGGGACACCATCACCCCACCCCCTCACCCAGAAGGTAGAAGCGACCAGCACTCACCACCAGCCCACCCACACAAAACGCCAGCTCAGCCAGTCACTCGAAACGAGCCGGACCCGTCGCGAAATAGACCAGCGCATCGTCGCTCGCAGTCAACTCATCAGCTTCATAGGCGCGATGGCCGTCCTGGCGTCGGCCGTGGGCACGATCCTGCTTAAGGACGAGAAGCAGGGTCTCTCGGGCATCTTCATCGGGGCCATCGGCGCGTTTTTCGTACTCGCCGTCGTCTACTGGCGGACGAGCAACAAGTCCATCGTTCGGCTGGGTGCCTACCTCGAGGGACTGGAGAGGAAGATCAACGCACTGACCGTCGAACTGTATGGAGAGGTCACGGTCGAATGGGAGACCCAGCGTGAGGGCGTGCGCCAGAAGTCCCCGAACTGGCTCATCAAGCTCGGCGGCTCCATCCTCGCCCTCTACCGCAGGGAGCCGATGGCCCGTCCCACGCCCTTCAACCGCGTCGGATGGCCCTAACTGAGCGTTGGTCTTCACCCGCCCAGGGCCAGGCGGTCGCGAGGGACGGGCGGCACCGGGGACGCTACAACGGCGTACCTGGCTTCATCTCGGGATGGCGGACGCCCTGTCACAGTTGCCTTTCCACCTCGCAGCGGTTGAGACCCTGCGACGTTGCGTACTGGGTCACGGCCGTTTGTCCATCCTCTGCGGCTTCGCGCCAGACTCGGCGTTGCCGGTTGCGTGCTTCGTGGTCATCGAGGTGCTGTAGCTGGAGATGAGCGCCGTCGGCCGCCTGCTGCAACGTAACGAGTTCATCGGGGAGGCCGCTTGGGTGCAGCATGCGGCGGGGTCTGGCCCGGCAATCGGGCGGTGCCGTCAATCCTCTGGATGCAAGTCAAAGATCACTGGATCGCCGATTCACCCACCCAGCCCATCCCAAGCCGCTACTCTCCGATCACTCGACGTGAACGGGGGGTTGCCCGTGGTGAATGCTGGCCGTGTGCCGGACTGCTCTGGAGGCCATCGTGGCCTGCCGGTGACCGGCGCCGGGGTCCACCTTCAGGATCAGCTGGAGATCCTCATCCAGGACTTCCGCACTAGCGCCGATCCGCCAATGCCGGCATTCGTCCTGCACGCACAGGACAGCGCTGACGACGGCGCGGTGGCCGGACTGGTCCGGCAGCTGTACGCGGGTCAGGAAGCGCACGGCACGCGATGCGCGGTGGCGCAGGATGCCTACGACGGCGGCACGGAAGTCCGCCGGGCCGCGGGCATGGTGCGCGCGCTGAGCGACCCAAAGAAGTGGGGTGGCCCGAAGGCGGTCTACCGGCGGTACGCGTTCCCGCGGCTGCGGCTGGTACACGCCATCGACGACGCGGTCGCGGAACTCGGCGACAGCTGGCCCGCACCCGCCCAAGGCAGCCCTGAGACCGGACAGGACCAGCGGCAGCAGCTGCTCGACCAGCTGGCCCGCCAACGCTGGCGCCCGAAGGGCCGCGGGCGCTGGAGCCCGGGCCTGCAGTTGTCCGACATGGCGCACATCTTGCCGGCGAGCATCGTGGCCGGGCTCGCCGCGCTCCCTCGCCCGCACTGACTGGTACATGGCGGTGGGTGCGGGCCTTGCCTTACTCGTCCTGCTGACGGTCTTCAGCTCCGTCCTGCCGGGGCGGGCACCGATTTTCCTGTGGCTGCGCCGGGAGAGCCGCTGGTTCCTGACCACGACCTTCCTGCGGGCCGCGGACCAGGAGGACCCGACCGAGGTTTCGCTGCTGCGCCCGGTGCGGTCCTGGAAGGCGATCGCGGCTCGGGCCTACGACGTGGCCGAGGCGCTCAAGGCGGGCGATGACTTCCATCTCCAGCTGTGCGTGCTGGCCCTGCGGGAGGATCTGCGCGACAACCACCGCCGCTGGAGCTGGGACCTGCGTGGCTTCAAAAGGCCCCGCCCGCCCATGCTGTTCCTGCCGCACGCGGACGTCTACAACGGCGGCATCGAGCTGATCCGAGCGGTCAGCGACGTACGCTGCCGGCGCAGCGAGCTCGACCCCCTGGTCGTCGTCGCTGCCGTGCGCACCCAGGACGTGACGCGCCTCGAGCGCAGCGTGGTCCGTACGACACCCGAACCGGAGTCCTCGCAGCGCAGGTTCAGCGACCAACTGCGTACCTGGTACCGAGAGTGGGCCCGCAACCTGCGCGCCGGGCAGTCGCCTAGCCGCGAACGGCCGGTGCTGCCCTGGGTGATGAAGATCCCGCTCCCGCCCGACCAACTCGGGCCCGTCGAGGACCGGCACCGGCACCTGCGAGCGTCCCCCCGGCCGACAGTCGCCCGCCTGGTGTGGTCCCTGCACACAGTGGTCCTGGTTCTCGCCGTCATGATCACCGGAACCGTCATGCGGGCCGACGCACTGCACAAGCGGTACTGCTTGGCAGCCGTACTGACCGCCAACCGGGACACCCGGCGCCAGGCGGGGCCAGCCAGCACGGAATGCATCGGCGTCGCGACGGGTGACGTCCGCTTCGCCGACTGGCTACCGAAGGCCGACCGGGGCGACGATCCCAAGGCGCTGGTCGGCCGAGGCGAGACGCCATGGACCGTGAAGCAGTTGGAAGACCTCATCGCACAGCAGAACGCGGACGTCCTCGCCCACCACGCCGACAACCACGTCACCGTGGTGTACGCCGGCCCGCTCAGCCACGACCCCGACGGTTCCTCGCTCGTGAAGGGCGCCCAGGAACTCGCGGGCGTGTACCTGGCACAGGCCGTCATCAACGAGGGCTCCAGCGTCAGGCTCCGCGTCCTGGTCGCCAACGGCGGCCTGGACCTGGGCCGGCAAGTCGGAATGGCGAAGGCCATCGCCTCGTACGCCGCCAACGACCCGACCGTGGTCGGGGTCGTAGGCGCCGGCCGTGACTTGAAGTCGAGTCGGGAGACCACCCGCATCCTCATGGAGGCCGGCCTGCCGATTGTCTCCGGCACCAACTCCGCGACCTACCTGCCGCAGGAGTACGCCAACTGGTTCAGCCTGGCCGCCCCGGACCAGTGGCAGGCACGGCAACTCGGCCTGATCGCAGCCCAGTTGCGCACACCGGGCACGCCCCAGCACGCACTGGTGCTGGCCCGGGACACGACGAAGACCCCCGATATGTACACCGACGAGCAGGCGCGCCACGGCCAGGACATGCTCGAGGACCACGGCTTCACGGTGCCGCCGAAGCCGCGCCGCTACACACGCGATGGCGGCAGGCCCGAACTGCGCCGGCATGCCCGGGAGATCTGCCAGGACGGCACAGGCCAAGCACCCCCGCAACCGACGCACAACCAGGTGCCGAGCGCAGCGGTGGGGTTCCGGGCGCGCCGACGACGTCCAGGCATGTACGCCCTGGCCGTCGCCCTGATCGCAGCGGGCGGCGGAGGCGGCTTGCTCGCCTTCCAGGCGACCGGCGAGCGCTCGCCAGTCCTGGCCGTTGCCCACGAAGTCCAGGCCGGAGACGTGATCGAGGACTCCGATCTACTTGAGGCCTCGGTGTCGCTGGATCCGGCACTCAAGCCGATCCCCGCCTCGCAGCGTGATCAAGTGGTCGGCAAGCGCGCTGCGGTGGCCCTGGTACCCGGTGCCCTGCTCTCCAAGGGGCAGGTCACGACCCGCACGCTGGTCGAGCCGGGGGAGCGGCTGGTGGGCATCGGGCTGAAGCAGACACAGATGCCGGCGACTCGGCTCTCGCCCGGTGACAAGGTCCTGGTCGTCTCCACGCCCTCGGACGGATCGCAGGCAACCACCGGCGAGGGCGGCAAGAACGGCGAGGACTCCACTCCGAAGTCAATCGAGGCGAGGGTCGTGCGGGTGGGGGAGAAGCAGCAGAACACCAGCGAACAGGTGGTCGACGTCGCTGTCCCTGCCCAGTACGGCCCTGAGCTCGCGGCACAGGCAGCCACCGGCGACGTGGCGCTTGTTGTGGATGCCCCCGGAGGCTCCTGATGGCTGTGATCGCTCTGGTCGGGTTGCCGGGCGCGCCGGGCGTTACGAGTACGGCGCTGGCCCTGCTGCGTGCCTGGCCGCTCGATCCCGGTCGGCGCATGGTGCTGGCGGAGTGCGACCCCGACGGTGGCGCGGTGCTGTCCGGCGCGCTGGAGGGCAGGGTCCCGGCCGATCGGGGCCTTCGGAACCTGACGGAATCGTCCCGCACGCAGGAACTGGTCGACGCGTTCTGGCTCCAGCTGATCGCCCTGGAGAACGACGAACGCCGCTCGGAACGTAATCGGCTGCTTCTGCCCGGGCTGACCGCGATGTCTCAGGCGGCGAGCCTGGGCCCGGTGTGGGGCCAGCTCGCCGACCTGTTCACCGGGATCGACAACGCCGCCGGCCACGACGTCCTGGTCGACCTCGGCCGCAGTGGCGCGTTCGGCCCGTCAGGAGTGTTGGCGCTGCGCGCGGACGCAGTGCTGATGGTGATGCGCGGCACGGTGCGCAGTGTGCACGCTGCTCGCTCCCGCATCAGACAGCTGCGAGCGCTCCTGGACGGGGAAAGCGGCCGGGGATCCGGCTCGCTGGGCATCATCCTCATCAAGGAGGGCCCCTATGGACCGCGCGAGATCGAGACCGAACTCGAAGGTCTCGGCATTGGGACCCCCGTCGTGGCGACCCTTCCGTACCGGCCCGAGGAGGCCGCCGTGCTGTCGGACGGCGCTTCGGAGGGCCGCGGCTTCATGAATGGCAAGCTCATGACCGCCGCGCAAGGTGCGACGACGCCCATCCGGCAGCGCGTGGCCTCGCGCAAGGCTCGGCTGGCGTCCCCGCTGCACCAGCGCCTGATGAGGGGAGGGCCCGGTGCGCGCTGAGAACGTCTACCCCGCGCCCGTCCCCCAGCCGCCCACGGCCGTGCCCGCGCCGGCACCGCCGTACGATCCGCGCCGCGCCCCGGGGCAGGCAGCTGCCCCGGCGATGGTCAACGACCGCGCCGTGCCCCGTGTGCACATCGACGCGCGGGCGGCCGGAGAGATCAAGCGGCGGGTGAACAACCAGCTGCTCGCCGAGGCCAAGACCAACTCCAGCTTGGTCGGACCGGCCCGCGAACAGCGGGCCCGCGCCCTGATCAATGAGCAGGTCGCCGTGTGGGGCGACGCTGCCCGCGTCTCCCGCTCGGTCACTCCGGCCGACGAGCAGGAACTGGCCGCGCTGGTCTTCGACATGCTCTTCAGGGCCGGTCGGCTGCAGCGCTACCTGGACGACGACCGGGTCGAAGACATCTGGATCAACGGCCCTAACGAGGTGTTGCGACGACGCCGCGCCGGTTGCGGTCTCTCCGGTCGCCGAATCTGAGGAGGAGCTCCAGGAGTTGGTGCGCGACCTGATCCGCAACAGCGGGCAGTCCGGTCGCACGTTCTCCACGGCCAGCCCCGATGTGGCGCTGCGCCTGCCGGACGGCTCCCGGTTGCAGGCCCTGCACCCGGAGATCACCGGCGACCGCACTTTCATCACGATCCGCCGCCACCGGCTGCAAGACGCCTCCCTGGACGACCTGGTGAAGCGGGGCACCATGGACGCCACGGTCGCGGCCCTGCTGGGCGCGTGCGTCCGCGCCCGCCGCAACATCATGGTCGTGGGCGAACAGTCCTCAGGAAAAACGACTCTCCTGCGCGCGCTGATGAAGCAGATCCCGCAGAACGAGCGGTTCGGCACCATCGAGACCGAGTTCGAGCTGTGGGCCCACAAGAACGGCTACCACACCCAGGTGGTGCCGATGGAGGCACGCGAGTCCAACGGCGAACGCGTCGACGGCCGCGCGGTCGGCGAGATCACCCTGATGGATCTGATGTACCGGGCCAAGCGCATGTCGCTGAAGCGGGTCGTGGTCGGTGAGGTCCGCGGCCCGGAAGTCACCGCGATGATGCAGGCCCTCACCAGTGACCGGCCCGGCAGCATGTGCACGATGCACGCCTCCGAGCCGCACGTCGTGTTCGACCGCATCGCCGAGCTGTACCTGCTGGCCCGCGGCAACTTCTCTGAGCAACTCGCCTACCGCCAGATCGCCAACGGCCTGCACTTCGTCGTCTTCATGTCGGTCGACGAGTCCGGCCCCGCCCCGCGCCGTCTGGTCAGCCACGTGTGGGAGGTCACCGGCATCGGCGAGAACGGCCGCCCCGCCTACAACGAGGTCTTGCGCCCGGCCAACGAGTGGGACCTGCGGGCGGCACCGGCGGCGCCGCTGTCGCCGCGCTCCCGGCGCCGCCTGGAGCTGGCCGGCTTCTCCAGCCATGTGCTGGACCAGGCCGCCACCTTCCAGGGGGTGGGGGCATGACGACCGCCCTGTGGTGGATGCTGTGCGGCGCCCTGCTGGCCGGCGGCCTGGTCGCGGCCGTGGCGGCCACGATCGGGACCACCGAGCCCGCAGGACAGGGACGTCTCGCCCGCTGGCGGGCGCAATGGTCGGGCGGGCCGGACGGCAGGGAACGCGTAGCCCGCCGACGGGTGTTCGCCGCGGCCGCGGTTGTCGTGACGGCTGTGGTGTGGCTGATCAGCGGTGTGTTCGTGGCCGCGGTCCTGCTCGGGGCCGCGGTGGTGGGAGTGCCGTGGCTGCTGTCCCCGGCCGCGTCAGTCAAAGGCCGGATCGCCAAGCTGGAGGCGCTCGCCGACTGGACTCAGCGGCTGTCGGAGATCCTGCGCCTCGGTTTCGCGCTGGAACAGGCGCTGATCACCAGCCGGAAGAATCCGCCTGCGGCGATCGAGGACGAGGTCGGCGAACTCGCCGACAAGCTGAAGGCGGGCTGGCTGCCGGTGGACGCGCTGAAGGACTTCGCCGACCGGCTCGACGATGTCACCGCGGACAAGGTGTGCGCTGGGCTGATGCTGTGCGCGGTCGATCCGGGGCCGGGCCTGGCCCAGGTCCTTGAGGACGTCTCCGCCTCGATCCGCGAGGAGGTCGCCCAGCGTCGGAAGATCGAATCAGACCGGGCCAAGGCCCGTAGCGCCGTACGCACGATGACGATCATCAGCCTGTGCCTGGTCCTGGCTGGGTTCCTCGTGCCCTACACCGACCCGTACGGCACCCTGCTCGGTCAGCTGGTCCTGGCTCTGCTGGCCGCCGCGTTCGCCGCGGTGCTGTGGTGGACCCGCCGCCTGGCCAACCACCGCCCGGTGCCCCGCTTCCTGATCACTGACCCGCGCAGCCAGGTCAAGCAAGTCGAGCCTGTCGCCGAGGAGTTGGTCACACGATGAGCATGACCGCCCTCGTTGTCTGCGGAGGCCTCGCCGGGGGTGGCGTGGCACTGCTCGTACGCGAGCTGGTGCCCTCCGCGCCCAAGCTCGGCCCCACCCTGCGCCGCCTCGACCCGCCCGCCACCCGACCCGGGGAGCAGGCCCGCCGGTCAAACCCCTCCGCTGCCTGGGCAGCCCGCTGGGCGGAGCGGATGCCAGGCGGCCTGCCGCGCACCGACCTGGACCTGCTGAACCAGACGCCCGAGCAGTTCCTCGTCAACAAGGTCGCCCTCGCCCTGCTCGGCCTGCTCGCCCCGGTCGTCCTGTTGGTGGGCTGGACACTGATGGGCCTTTCCGTACCGCTGCTGATCCCGGCCGGTGTCGGCGTGCTCCTGGCCGCACTGCTGTGGTTCGTGCCCGACTGGGGCGTGGCCAGCGAAGCCGCCAAGGCCCGCACCGAGTTCGCCTACGCGGCAGCCGCCTGGATGGACCTCACCGCCACCCGCATGGCCTCCAACGTCGCGGCCGACCAAGCCCTCGAAGACGCCGCCCGTATCGGCCGCGGCTGGGCCTTCGTCCGCATCCAAGAAGCCCTGCTGCGCGCCCGCACGGAGAAGTCCTCCCCCTGGCAGGCCCTGGACGACCTCGGCACCCAGCTCAACCTGACCGTACTCAATGACGTTGCCGACATCATGCGCCTGTCCTCCGACGACGGAGCGAGCGTCTACGACACGCTCCGCAACCGCGCCAAGGCCCTGACCAGCGAACTCCTGACGGCGGAAGCCGCCCAGGCCAACGCCGACAGCGAGAAGCTGCACGTGCCGGCAGCCCTCCTCGCCGTGATCGTCATGATCGCCGTCGCGTTCCCCGCCGTGCTGAACGTCTTCACTATCTGACCACCACGCACCCCGTGCGTACCGAGAACAAAAGGAAAGCCCCCTCGTGAAGAACACGCTGCTGAAGGCACAGACCACCGTGGCCGTGCAGGCCGCCGCGCTCCGGACCCGACTCACCGACGCCCATGAGGAGATCAAGGCGCGTGGCGACCGCGGCGACAGCCCCGTCTCCACCGTCATCATCATCGTCGCCGCCATCGTGGGCGCCCTGCTCATCGCCGGCGGCCTGGCCGCCCTGTACGCCAAGGCCAACGGCAAGCTCGGCGACATCGACCTCGGCTGACGGCCCCGACCATGAACAGAGTGCTGCCGCGCCACGACCGCGACCGGGGCTCCTCCCCGATCCAGGTGGCCATCATCTTCCCCATCGTGATCCTGCTGACGCTGTCCGCGGTACAGGGCTTCCTGTGGGCCTACGCCCGCAACGTTGCCTACACCGCGGCTCGCGAAGGCGTGTCAGCCGGGCGGATGTACGAGGCGGGGCCGGACGACGGGGCGACCAAAGCGCAGGCCGCGGCGCAGGATCTGGGGGGCAACATCCTCACCGGCCCCCAGGTCTCCACCGCAGGCAGCACTCAGGAACGCATCCGCATCCGCGTCGAAGGACAGGCCATCTCCCTCGTGCCCGGGGTGGGCGGATTCACCGTGAGCGCCACCGTGTCCGGGCCGATCGAGCGGTGGACAACGGCGCAGGGGAACGGATGATGCTCAAGCACCTCACCGCCCGTGAGCGAGACCGTGGCGACGTCGCGATCGAGGCGGTCATCGTGGTGCCCCTGCTCCTGGCCCTCGCCCTGGTCTTCATCGCCGGCGCCCGGCTCTCCGTCGCCGGGCAGAAGACCGACGCCGCCGCCCAAGCCGCCGCCCGCGCCGCCTCGCTGGAACGCACCCCGGGCGCCGGGCAGGTCGCCGCACAGGAAGCGGCCGCGGACTCCCTCAACTCGCAGCAACAGGGCTGCTCCACCACCAGCGTGAAGGCGAACACCAGCGGGCTGGCCGCGCCCGTCGGGCAGGTCTCGCAGGTCACCGTGACCGTCTCGTGCACCGTCCCGCTCGGCGACCTGTTCTTCCTCGGCGGCGGCCCCGGGGTTCGCACCGTCACCAGCTCCTTCACTTCGATCGTTGACGCCTACCGGGAGCGCGGATGACCAGCACACAGCGCGCCCCACGGTGGAACTGGCACGACGACCGCGGAGGCGTCTCCGTCTTCGTCGCCATCATCGCCGTTCCGTTGCTGTTTCTGGGCGGCCTGTTCGCCGTTGACGCCTTCGGCGTCACCCGCGCCCACGAACGCGCCGACGGGGTTGCCACCGAGGCCGCCCGCGCCGCCGCCCAGGCCATCGATCCCACCCAGGCCATCACCGGCAACGCGATCGTCGCCGACCCTCAAGACGCTGCCGCAGCTGCCCGCGCCTACCTGAACGCGGCCGGAGTCACCGGCACCGTGACCGTCAGTGGCGACGGCCACCGGATCACCGTGCAGGTCACCGACACCTACACCGGCAAATTCGCCCCCAACACGTGGACCGTCAACGCCACCAGCTCCGCCTCACTGCTCCACGGGATCACCCAACCCGAGAAGGACTAACCGGATGTCCAAGACCCGATCTCGCTCCACAGCGCCCACGCGGCGAGGTTCGCTGCGCCTCCTGCGCGCCCTGGCATCCGCAATCGTCCTGTGTGCCTTGGTGGGCGGCCTGCCCTGGCTGTTGTGGGAGGCCACCACGGCGATCTGGGACTCGGGCAGCGACGCCTTCACTCACCTGCTCACGCGCCAGGACACCGGCAGCGCGTTCATGCTGGCCCTCTGCATCGTCGGATGGATCAGCTGGGCCAGCTTCGTCCTGTCCCTGCTGCTGGAGATCCCCGCGCAGCTCCGCGGCCGCAGCGCCCCGCGCCTGCCCGGGCTGAGCGTCAGCCAGCGCACCGCCGCCACCCTGGTCAGCGGCATCCTGCTGCTCTTTACCACCAGCACCGCGCTCGCCTCGGCCGCCACCCCCGCCCAGGCCATCCCCACGGTTTCAGCCAGCCACACACCCGGCCACGCCTCCCAGACCTCAGCGCCACCGGCCGACCAGACCGCCAGCCCCACTGCAGCACGGGCGACGACGGCCGATCCGGCGCAGCAGACCTACACCGTGCGCGACACCCGCCCCGCGGAAAGCCTGTGGAGTATCGCCGAGGACCTCTATGGCGAAGGCGCCCTCTATACGAAGATCGCCGATGCGAATGAGGGCCGCCGCATGGTCGACGGCACCGTCTTCCACGCCAATGCGCCGATCCAGCCGGGCTGGGTCCTTCGCGTGCCCGACGTGCCGACCACCGGCCTGAGCACCCAGACCGACCATGCCCAGCCGGCCGACGCCGCGACGTCGTACACCGTGCGCCCCGGTGACACGATGTGGGGCATCGCCGAGGAGGAGATGGGCGACGGCAGCAAGTACACGGAGATCTTCGAGGAGAACCGGGGAGACCCGCAGCCCGGCGGCACTGCCCTGACCGACCCGGACGAGATCCACCCCGGGCTCAAGCTGGACATCCCGCACGCGACCGCCCCGTCCGACCAGCCGGACGGCCGCACGGACAGCGGCGAGACGCCGTCCCACAGCGACGAGCGCGCCGACACCGACCACGACCAGGCCGACGACACCGCGCCGGACGCGGGGGACACCGGGGCCGCGCCGCGCGAGTCCGCCCGCCCTGACGACCAAGCGGCCACCCCCGCGACACCAACGCCGCACGCCACCGAGCACGACCAGGGCGAGCAGGCCCCACCCGCGGCATCCCCGACGCCGGAGGCGAAGAAGCCGTCGGCCACGCCGTCCGCGTCCGCCTCGGCGCAGCCGTCAACTCCCGCCCCCTCCGCATCGACCACGCCGGACACCGCCACGCCGGCCCCGGAGGCCACCGGCGAAGCAGACGAGGCGCCGGTCGGCGTAGGCGAGGCGGCCGGTATCGGCCTGCTGCTCGCTGGCTCCCTGATCGCCGCCGTGGGGGTCAAGCGGCTGCTGCAGCGCCGCCGTCGGCGCCCGGGCGAGACGATCGCCCTGCCGGAAGAGCCGGGCCGTCTGGAACAGGTCCTGGAGGCGGGCGCCGAGCCGGAGGCCATCGACCTCCTGGACGCCGCGCTGCGCACCCTGGCCCATCACGCCGCCGAGCAAGGCCGCCCGCTGCCCGCCATCCGCGGCGCCCGGGCCACCTCCCGCGCCGTCGACCTGCTCATCGACCACGACCCCGCTCCGGAGACCCAGCCCCCGATCCCGTTCACCGAGGCCACCGATGGGCGCTGGACGCTGGATATGGGGCAGTCCCTCCTCGACGCCGACCAGGCCCGTGACATCCCGGCCCCTTACCCCGGCCTGGTCACCCTCGGCACCCACCCCGACGACGGCAGCCACCTGCTCCTCAACCTCACCACCGTACGCGTGCTGCTCCTCGACGGTGACGCAACCGCCGTCCGCGATACCGCCCGCGTCATCGCCCTGGACGCGGCCACCAGCACCTGGTCCGACCACGCCGAAATCCTCACCGTCGGCCTGGACACCGAACTGCCCGCACGACTGCCCAAGGGACGCCTGCGCACCGTGCCAAATCTTCGGGCGGCCCAAAGCGACCTGGGTGACCTGCTCCTCACCCACCATCAGCACGCCCCCGCAGAAGGCGACGAGCAGCCGGATCCGCTGCCGTGGATGCTGATCTGCGCCGCAGAGACCACGACACCGGACGAGGCCCGCCTCCTCGCCGACGCGCTCACTGCGGCCCGGCACCTGCCGGTCGCCCTGGTGCTGCCCGCCGAGGGCGCCAGCGAGGCCTTCCCCGACGCCGTACGCCTGGAAGTCGGCTCCGACACGCCCCAGCACCTCGACGTCCTGGACAGCGACCTGATCGTGCAGTACATGACCGACGAGGAGTACCGCGAGTTTCTTGAGGTCCTGCAGACCGCCGACGAGCCGGCCCGCCCCGCCGAGGGCCCCTGGCAACTCGTCCCGCCCGTCGGTCTCGACGAACCGGCCGAGCCAACCAGCCCGCCCGCCCCGCCGTACCTCGCATCGCCAACCGCCGTACCGGACGCACCCTTCACCGCGCTGACCGGCATCACGCCCCCCGCCTCCGTGCGCGTCCTGGCACCGGTGCCCCCGCCAGCCCACCCCGCAGACATTGGTGACGCCCCCGCCCTGGCCGCGGCAGACGTCGGCGAGGCCTCCGACACCGCGGAATCCGAGGAGGAGTCGACCGACGCCATCGACCTGCACACCCCCGAGATCCAGGTCCTCGGCCCCGTTAGCGTCACCGGCATCGAGGCCTCCGGTCACGGCCTGCGAATCTCCCTGCTCGCCGCGCTGCTGTACTTCAAGCCCGGCTGCAGCACGGACACCGCCCGCGAGGCCATGGACCCGCGCAACCCTTGGAGCAAGACCACGCTGCAGACCCGCATCTCCGAACTGCGCAACCGCCTGGGCAACGACGCGGACGGCAACCTCTACCTGCCCCGCGACCGCACCGGTACCTACCGCCTGTCACCCAAGGTCCGCTGCGACTGGACCCGCTTTACCCAGCTCGCCGAGCGCGGGCTGAAGAAGGGCCCCACCACCGGCATCGCCGACCTGGAGGCCGCCCTCGCACTCGTCCGCGGACGCCCCTTCGCCAGCACCGACCCCACCTGGGCGGCCACCCGCATCCAGGAAATGCTCGTCCGCATCGTCGACGTCGCCCACACCCTGTCCACCTGGCACCGCACCGCCCCCCGCCCCGACATCGAGGCAGCACGCCGCGCCGTACGCATCGGCATCGACGTCGACGACAGCGCTGAAATCCTCTATCAGGACTGGATGCTCCTCGAAGGCGCGGCAGGCAACCGAGACGGTGTACGCACCGCATACGACACCATCCGCGACCTTAACCGCCGTCTCGACGTCGAAATGGAAGCCGAGACGGATCGCGTCTTCGACGCGATCATGAGCCGGAGTGCATGAGGTGAGAAGCCCGGCAGGCCACACTGAACAGGCCCGGCGGGGGGAGGGGACAGACACCCGTGACGGCCCCCGCCGGGCCTCGGGGAGGGGGCGGCGGGTGCGGGTACTAGGGTCCGCTCGGTGGAACAGTTGCTGATCATTGCTGCGGCTGCCCTGTGGGGCGGCGGCACAGGCCTGCTCATCCCCAGAGCGGCGTACCGGTTCTCCGTCGCTCCGGACGAGCGGTGGCGGGCAGCGTGTCCAGCCGGGCACCCGATCACTGGCCTCGGACGGGGATGGATCGGGCGAGCCCGGTGTGCCGACGGAACCCCGTACGGCCCGAACGCCCCGATCCTCGCCGCGGTCACAGCCCTTGTCTGCGCCACACTCGCCAGTGCCACCGGTATCCGGCCCGAACTTGGCGTCTGGCTCCTGCTCGTACCCATCGGTGTTCTGCTCGCAACCGTCGACCTTGCGGCACACCGACTGCCGGACGTCCTGACCCTGCCGCTCGCCACGGCTGCGCTCACCCTGCTCGCCGTGACCACGCTGCTGCCAGGCACCGAGGGGCGCTGGACGACCGCGCTGCTCGGCTCCGTCGTACTCGCGGTCGGCTACTTCGCTCTCTTCCTGATCAGTCCCAAAGGCATCGGCTTCGGTGATGTGAAGCTCGCGATCGGGCTGGGCGCCGTCCTGGGCTGGTATGGCTGGGCCATCGTCCTCGTCGGCAGCCTCGCTGGGTTCCTGCTCGGCGCGCTGTACGGTGTCGGCCTCATCCTTGCTCGCCGCGCCAGCCGCACGACCAGTATTCCCTTCGCCCCGTTCCTACTTGGCGGAGCCCTCATCGGGATATTCCTAGGCGCTCAATGAGAACTGAGGCATCTGACCAGCCTGTACAGATGAAGGCGCCCGCCTCCCTGATGGTCAGTACAGTCCAGGCACGCTTCCGGAGGCGTGGCCGGGTGACAGCCACTCGTGGAGCGCGAACCGCCGGTACACGTTCGGTCCGACGACCGTGCCGTACTCCCCGATGCCTGCCCGGTCCAGCGCGTTGTTCCAGCGGTGCATCCAATAGCGGTCCGCGACCCAGTAGGCGGTCTCGGCGACCGACGAACCGTCGTCGATGACAAGACTGTGGTCGCGGACTCGACGCAGAGCCTCGGTCAGGTCGTCCGTAGTGATCGGCATCCCCTTGCTGACGGCGACGGCGGCCAGCTCGTCATCAACGGCATCCACCCCGTGCTCCAGGGCGTATTCGAGGGCCTCGATCGCGGCCTCCCGACCGTCCTTGAGGTACTCGGCGTACTCCTGGCCGCCGCGCTCCAGCCGGTCGGCGACCTCCTCGGCGGTGAACGTGCCGCGGCTGCGGGCGACCAGTCCGGCCATCATGGCGGCACGGTCTTGGGGAACCTCGGCGGTTGCGGTGGCCAGGCGCCGGCGGGCAGCGGTATACGAGATGCCTTCGGTGTCGGCGAGTTCGCGGGCGTCCTTCTTGAACTGCTTGTCGGTGGTCACGGTCTCTCCCGAGTCCCGGGGACGGCGGCGATCCCACGCATCCCCGCCGCGGGCACTCGGCCACGGACAGGCAGATGTCAGCGCGTGAGGCGGTGCCCCTTGTCCTCATCGCCGTTCGCGGCGTGGGCGCGATACGGCTCGGAGTCGGGCCGACGCAAGGCGGCCGACTCCCACTTTAGGACGGCGGATGCTCCCGGCGCACACGCCACGACGCAACTCCAAATGTCCCCAGCTCATAGAAGATGAGCAGAGCGAATAGCGGGGCTGGTGCGGGCCGGCAACGATGGCGGGCCCCCAGTGCTCAAATCACCAGGGGCCCGTGACACAACGATACGCCGGTCAGCGCAGGTTGCGGAGCATGACCGCATACAGCGGGGAGTCGGGGAACGGCTGACGCTCGCCGACCTTTCGGTAACCCCATCCCTCGTACAGCGCTTGCAGCTTCGGCCGCTTGGTGTCGACGGTGAGCACGGCCAGGGCCTCGGGCCGTTCGTCGAGTAGGGCCGAGTGCAGGCGCTCGCCCAAGCCCTGCTTGCGCCACTTCGGCCGCAGCATCAGTTCCGACACAGCGAAGGTGGAGGGGTCCGCCGGCGCGTGGTCGAGATACTCGCGCCACCATTCCCGGCCCGGCTCGGACGGTGAGCCGTAGGTGAAGCCGACCGCTTCCCCGCCCGCGTAAGCGATCACGCACGCGAACCCCTCGCGCCCGCCCCAGTGGTCCACGAACCAGGGGAAGCGCTGCACGAACTCCTCGTGGATGCGGTCGGCGTATGCGTCGGCGTGCACGTCCAAGAGGGTCTGCCGGATTTCGGGGAGATCGGCATGGGAGAAGTGGCGGAAGTCGACTGCCGAGGTCACGCGGTGCTCCATTCGGATCGGTATCGGTCGCCCCACTCTCGCGCAACGTGAGCCGCGGGCGCGAGGGTGAGCAGATCGCGATAGAAGTCCCCGAGCAGGACACGCAGGCGGCCGGGAAGTTGGCTGCCGGTCATCAGCTCGAACACGTCTTCCGTGGTGGTGCACGCCTGCTCAGCGTCGCCCTGGTGGAGCTGCGCGAGCGCGAGATGCACGGTGGCCATCGCGCGGTTGCGCCGGTACTCCTTCGGTAGAGCGGCCAGAGCCCGGTGTGAGGCGGCCTCAGCGTGTGCCGGTTCGTCGAGCTGTTCTCGGACGATCGCGGCCAGGGCGTGAAGCTCCGCAGGCCCGTAGAAGGCCACCCAGCCCGGCCGTGGCTGCAACTCGGCTTTACCTAGGGCCTCTTCGGCGTATCCGAGAGACCGGATGGCCGCCTGCCGGTTCCCCTGTTCGGCGTGGCCGATGGCCGTGCGGGCGTGGGCGAGGGAGCCGAACAGGGGGTCGCGGCGAGTGATCGCCGTTGCCTGCGCGGCCTGGGCTGCGGCGATGCCCTCTCCGGCGTCGCCGCGCTGGTGGGCGAGGATGGCGGTGGAGTTCCATACCCGCATCTGCGCCATGGGGTCCTGTGCCATCCCGGCGAGCCGTAGCGCCTCGTTCAGGTGGGTCTGTGCACGGTCGAGCTGGCGGGCGTCGATGCAGGACCACGCCGCGGTGGCGGTGTAGTCGGCGGCGATGCTGAACAGCCGCTGCCGGATGGTCTGGGATGCGGCCTTGTCTTGCAGGCCGACGGCTTCGGCCGCGCCGGCGAGCGCGGCCTTCTCCAGCGCGGCATGGCCGCCCTTGCTCTGATCGAGCGCGGTGAGAGTGTCCATGCCGCTGCGCAGACGCATCACGTCGGAGGTGCCGACGGTGGGCCGGACGGCGATGAGGGGGACCGCTGCGGCGGCGGTGCCCACGGTGGCGGTGCAGAAGCGGCGGCGGATCACGTCGGGGTCCTCTGGGGGCGGTGCGGGTGTACCAGGGGGGTAGAAGCCGAGGCACTCGGCTGTACATCCGAATACTGCCCTCAGTGCCTCGCGTTGGCGCTGGTGAGGCCATCTGGATTTTCCGGTTAGCCAGTTCCTGACGGTGCGGTCTGTGACGGTGCCCTTGTGCCCGGCAGACCTCAGCTCGTCGCTCACCTTGTCCGCTAACACGCCCTGCTTCAGCCCGTGTTCCTCCATGTGGGCCTGCAACCGGAAATTTTTCTCCACCTACCCACCGTAGCCACGTGATCATGCTGCGTGCAGGGGGATGAAGGGTTCTCGCTCTGGAAATTTCCGGTCACCGCGAGTAGCAACCAGCCCATTTTTCCTACCTCTTGACCACGCTTTGCCGTTGCACTGGATACGCGCCACCCCCCGAGGCCCGTGCCTCGGGTGTGGCGGCTGACGGTCCGGCCCCGCATCCCCCGTCGGGGCCGGACTGTCCCCCCGTCCCCTGACCAAGGCGTTGATCCATGACGATGACGGCGACCAGGCCCCGCACCAAAGGGCACCCCGGCTACAGCGAGATCCATCCCCGCACCGAGGCGACGGCCCCCCTGGCCCGCGGCCTGGTCCGCACTGCGTGCGCAACCTGGGGCCTCACGGACGAGATGACCGACACCGCTGCCCTCGTGATCGTCGAACTCCTCTCCAACGCCGTCCGGCGCGCCTGGGGCGAGTCGGTGCGGGTCATCGTCGACCGACCCAGCGACAAGCGCGTGCGCCTGGCGGTCGTCGACCGGGCTCCCAACCGTCTTCCTCACCTGCACATCCCGCAGGGCGAGGAGCAGAGCGGGCGCGGCCTGGTCCTGATCGAGGCCCTGAGTGAGAGGTGGGGCTATGACGGCTCGGCCCCGCCGCCCGCCCGTGGGGCAAAAGCTGCTGGGCCGAACTCTCCGTGCAGCAGGGGGACCCGTGATCCTCGACGACATCGACGAGGCGTTACAGGAAGCCACCCGTGCGCAGCGTCGGCGCAAGCGCCAGCGACGAACGCGGCGATCCCGGATCGGCTGGCGGCAGGTGATCGCCCAAGTCCTATACGTCCTCGCGATCACCGCTTTCGTTCTCGCCCTGCTCTCCCACAGCGACGGCCGATGATCTCCGGCGGCCGGGCGGTGCGTGAGGCTCTCGCCCGGCCGCCGGTCTCCACCTCTGTTCCAGGGCTCGGCCCGGAGACGCCCCCTTCGTCACCGGGCTACCGGCCGCCCGCCCCATCCCCCTCTCCCCACGGGCGGGCGGCCCCACAAAGCCCCCTGCCCGGGGCCGCACTCGTACTCACTGCGGCCTCGGCAGGGTCATCCGAGGCCGGGCAACCGGCCCGGCCTCGCAACCCCTTGGAGGATGCAATGCCCGAGAACGGAATCCCGTCGGCTGAGAACGCGGGCGGCCTGCTCGTTGCCGCCCGGCGGATCGCTGCGGCCCGTGGCCGCTTCGAGCAGGAGTCCGACGGTGGCAGCACCGGCGTGTCCGACTCCAACGACTGACCGAAGGGCCGCATCCCACGATGATTGACACCGCATCGTGGGCGGAGCGTCTGGGTGGGGTTGAATTCCTTACCCAGACGCTTTTCCGCTCACACAAGATCGTCCCTGGGGACGCGGACGACGTCCGCGATCTGCTCACCTGGGACGCACTGAACCACGTCCTTGCATCCCACCGAATCGATCCCCCGCGGCTGCGCCTCTCCCAGGGCGGCGAACCCGTCCACCACCACCGGTATACGCAGCCGGAGACGACCCGCCGGGGTGTGGCATGGCGGCGCGTGCAGGCCGCCGCGCTGCATGACCGGCTCGCCGAGGGCGCTTCCCTCGTCGTGGACGCCATCGACGAGATGCACCCGCCGATCGGTGCCGCAGCCGAGTCCCTCGAACGCTTCCTGTGCACTCCCGTACAGGTGAACGCCTATGCGTCGTGGACCGCCGAAGAAGGCTTCGGTACCCATTGGGACGATCATGATGTGGTCGTTGTCCAGCTGTACGGCGCGAAGCGGTGGCGGCTGTACGGTCCGACCCGGCAGGCCCCCGCCTGGCGGGACACGGAAGCTCCGGCCGCACCGGAGGGCCCTCCTCTGGTGGATGCGGTCCTGAAGGCGGGTGACATCCTCTACCTGCCGCGCGGCTGGTGGCACGCCGTATCCGCCGACCAGGGCACTCCATCCCTGCACCTGACGTTCGGTCTCGGTACTCGTATCGGTGCTGACTTCCTGAACTGGGCCGTTGACCAGCTCCGTTCCCGGCTCGCGTTCCGACTCGACGTGCCGCGCTTCGCTCCGGTGGAGGACCAGGCCGCCTACGTCGCCCAGCTAGGCAAGGAACTGGCGGCGCTGCTCGACGAGCCCGGCATCCTCGGCCAGTGGGCCCGCTCCATGGACACCACCCACCCCGGCCGCCATCGTCCGTCCCTGCCGTACGTCACCGATGTGCCGGCGAACCCGTTCGTCACGGTGCGGCTCACCTGCCCGCGCGCCCGGCTCGCGGACGGCGAGGACGGCACGGTCACGCTCGCCGCCGCCGGAACGGCGTGGGACTTCGCCGCCCCCGCCCGCCCGCTCCTCGAACTCCTCGTAGCCGGTCAGCCGATCGACCTCGGGGACCTCGCCGAGTGGGCCGCATTGCCGCTTGAGGACGTCGCCGCCGTGGTGAGCGTGCTCGTCAAGGGACAGGCCGCCGCTGTCGTAGGGGCCGCGCTGTGAGCGCCGTCCTGGGGCTGGGCACGTACCGGGTGCGCGACGTCACCAAGGCGGCGCACCTTGCCTGCGGGGCGGGGGCGGCGTGGATCGACACCGCCCCCAACTACCAAAACGGTCGCGCTCACCGGGAACTGCCGCCCGTCATCGCCGACCACCCCGGCGTGAGAGTGTCGACGAAGGCTGGGTTCATCTCCGGTCACCAGCGGCAGGCAGCAGTGGCGACAGGAGTTCTCCCCCCGCAGGCCGCCGCGTCCGGGCACAGCCTCGCCCCGCGCTTCCTGCGCTGGCAGACCGCCCGATCCCTGGTGCACCTCCGCCGTGTCGACCTCGTGTTCGTCCACAACCCCGAACGGGTTGGAGACGACCGGGACGCCGTCCACACGGCGCTGCGTGAGGCGTTCACCGTTTTGGAGGACTTCGCGCGCGGCGGACGGATCGGCGGCTATGGCGTCGCTACCTGGTCGGGCTTCGACATCGGGGCCTTCACGGTGCCCGAACTCCTCGCCCTGGCCCGCGAAGCCGCCGGCGGCCCGGACCACCACCTCAGGGCCGTACAGCTCCCGGTCTCGCTGGTCGCGGTCCGGCCGATCACGCTCGCCCTCGACGGCCGCGGCCCGCTCGTCCAGGCCCGCGCCGCCGGCCTGACCACGTTCGGCTCATCCCCCTTGCACGGCGGGGAGCTCCCGGGCCTGGTCACCCCGGAACTGGTGGACTTCATCCGGCCCGGCGCCTCACCGGCAGGCGCCTGCCTGCTCGCCGCCGCCTCGTGCCCGAGCCTCGATGTGGTCCTCACCTCCGTGAGCACCGAAGCGCACTGGTTGGAGGCCCAAGGAGCGCTCGCCCTACCGTTGGACGCCCACCGACTGAGAGAGGTAGCCGATGTCCTCGCCGCCGCCTGACGACGCCACACGGGTCCGGATGCGCGACGCCCACGCGAGAGGGGCACGCGCACTCGGCGCCGAGCCGTCCGGGCCGGAGGCGTGGGGCTGGGAGGGCCGCACCCTCGGCCGCCGCGCCGGGCACCTGTGGCTGCGGGTGCTGTCCATGCCCGAGGAGAAAGCAGGCGGCCGACTCTGGGAAGGTGCGGCCACGGCCGCCGTGCGCATCCCGGAGAGCGTGCCGCGCCCCAAGCTGGTCGGCATCGGTACTTGGACGAACGACGGCAATGCCTACCGCGCTGAACTCACCGAGTACGTCACCCTCCCCGTACTCCAGAGCGGCGGCCCCGTCCTGGAACAACCGCCGAACCTGCCTGACGCGTGGTGGGCGGCACTGCGGCGCGCAGTCGACGACATCGCCACAGTGCCCACCGACCGCCACGCCGTACGGCAGCAGTGGATCGACCGCGGTTTCCCCGCCTTCCTCGGCATCCCCCCGGTCACCGTCACCGACTGGACCACCGGGCACGGCGACTTCCACTGGGGCAACCTCACCGGCCACCCCCTCACCATCCTCGACTGGGAAGGCTGGGGACGAACGCCGGTCGGGTTCGATGTCGGCATGATGCACGCCTACACTCTGCGCGTGCCCGAGACGGCGGCTCGGCTGCGTGCCGAGTTCGCCCACGTCTTCGACACCGAAGCGGGCCGGACTGGCGAACTCGTCGCCGTCGCCCAGCTCCTCCAAGTGGCCTCGCGCGGAGGACATCCCGAACTCGCCCCGCTCCTGGCCGAACACGCCCACAAGCTCACGGGTGTACAACCGCCGCAGACTGGCCGGTAGTTGCTCTGTGGCAATACCCCTCTGCCGCTTCTGCCAGTCTCCGGCCGAGCAGCGCGAGACACAGCATTGGTGGTGTACGAACCCGGGATGCAACGCGGTCCGCGCGCCCGCCGGGTTCTGGGTGCGTCTCGGCCCCCGCGCGCGAGACCCGGAGCCCCTGCGCGACGAGGACGACACTTAACCTCCTCACGACAGTGCCCCGCCCCCGCTCAAGTACCAGGGGCGGGGCACTGTCGTGTCAGACGGCGGATGCTGTCTCCCCCGGCTCCCTCATCGGCCGTCTGTGACCGGTGGCGCTGCACGTCGGGGACGGGATTCGGCTGGACTGGAGTTCTTCGCGGGCGGGCTGTTGCGTCTGCGACAGACGATCTTTCTTGTGCCTTAGAGTCGGGGCAGCCTTCCCGGTGGCGTCTCGCCGCCGGGATTTCGTTGTTCCTGGGCGGAGTTGGATCTTGCGGAGAGCGCGGCTGCTGAACTGGACGGCGGAGGCTGGCCCTCGGATTGGTTGGGCGGCGCGCATCCGGGAAGCGGGGGCGCCCCTCCGCCTTCGCCCGTACCGGCTGCACTTCACGGCACGCGTGTTGTCGTGGACCGGCTCGGCCGTCAGCCCGATTGCCCTCGCCTTTGCCGTGCTGCACATCGGTGGGGGAGCGGGTGCGCTCGGCCTGGTCCTTGCGGCGAGTGTCGCGCCGCAGATCCTTCTACTCCTGGTGGGCGGAGTCGTCGCTGACCGGCTTCCGCGCGCCCGGGTCATGGTGTGGTCCAACATCGTGTGCGCACTCGCCGAGGGCCTGGCCGCGGCGCTGCTGTGGTCCGGGACGGCCCGGGTATGGCACCTGGTGCTGATGTCCGGGGTCTGCGGTGCGGCATCGGCGTTCTTCACTCCGGCCGCGGGCGGCATCGTGAAGGAAGTGGTGCCACCGGAGGCGCGGCACGCGGCGAACGCCCTGTTGAAGATTGCTCAGAACCTCGTCAAGGTGGGCGGCCCGGCCCTCGGTGGTGTCCTCGTCGCCGCGTTCGGGTCGGCCTGGGCCATCGGATGGGACGCGGTGACGTTCGTCTTCTCCGCCCTCCTGTTCGCCCGGATCGATCTCAAGCCGGGGCCGGTGAAGGTGCGGACAGGGTTCCTGGCTGATCTGCGGGACGGGTGGACCGACTTCCGCTCCCGCCGGTGGCTCTGGGTGATGGTCGTACAAGGCGCGCTCGTCGTACCCGTGTGGCTGGTCGGGTACCAGCTCCTCGGCCCCGTCTACGGCGAGCGGTTCCTCGGCGGGGCGGGACTGTGGGGCCTGGTCGTCGCCGCGCGTCGTCAAGTTGCTGGTGTGACTGACGAGTTGGGGTGTGCCGAGGGGGTAGCTGGGTCGAGGGGACGTTCCGGTCAGCCGGTCGTTGCCATACTGGTGATGGTCTTCCAGGTGTGGAATCGTTCGGTCATCTCGGTGCGGTAGTGACTGGCTGTGATCAGATGCCGTCGTGGGCGGAAGTGCGAGGAGATCCGGGAGAAGGCAGCCAGGAATCTCTGTGCCGCCCCCGTCGAGCGGAAGTTCTTCATGGCTTTCTCGCGCTGCCTCGTTGGCTGGTGGCTGTTCTCGGCGCGGTTGTTCCAGTACTTCGAACTGCGGTGCTCCACGGAGGGCATCACCTGGCGGTGGGCGGCCCCGTAACTGCGGAGCTTGTCGGTCACGATCACACGGGGCACGTACTCAAGGTCCTTGAGGAGCTTGCGGAAGAACCGCCTGGCTGCAGCCGCATCGCGCTTGTTGGTCACGAGGATGTCGAGGACGTTGCCGTCCTGGTCGACGGCTCGCCACAGGTACCTCATCTGTCCATTGACCTTGATGAACACCTCGTCCATGTGCCATTTGTCGCCCGGGCGCGCCTGCCGGCGGCGCAGCTGCCGGGCGTAGGCGGGGCCGAAAGCGGCACACCAGGCACGGATACTCTCGTAGGAAACGGTGATCCCGCGTTCAAAGAGGAGCTCCTCAACCTCGCGGAACGAGAGAGGGAAACGGTGATACAGCCACACAGCGTGACTGATCACCTCGGCCGGGAATCGATAGCCCTTGTACGACGGCGTCTCCACGACCAGCCCCTCCCACAACGATCTACACCAAGATCATCCCACCCCACTCCTCAACTTGACGACGCCCCGGCACCGACCCCGTACACGTCACAGCGCTCCTGTGACTTCTGCCGGACGGCCGCTCCCCGGTCCACCAGTGGGCGGACTCGAAAACGAAGCTGCACGTCACATCGCAAACCCGCACAACCGCGGCTCGCAAGATAGCAGCGCGAGCGTGCGGGTGAGCAGTACAAGCCGGCCCGGGTAGCAGGCCAGGTCCTGCTGATGCGTCACCGAGTGGCTTCGTAGGCTTCTCGGATCTCCTGGGGGACACGACCACGGTCGTTGACGTCATAGCCGTTGGCACGCGCCCATGCCCGCACCTCTTCAGCACTGGCCCCCGCGGCCGACGCCTTACGCGCGCCTCCCGCCTTCCTGACCCTGCGCCTGCTGAAAACTCATCCGCCCAGGTGGAAGGGGCGTCTCGACGACGACTCTGGGATTGGCTGCCTCGCTGGTAGCGGGGGAGAGCCGCACGGTGCCTGGGCAGTGCCATGGCAGGGCTTCACACGGTCTGTACGGTGATTGTCCCGCTGTCGGGCATCTGGTCGAGATACGCCTGAATGTCCTCGGGGTTCGAGGTAGCAATGATTGCCGCGTCAATCTCGACGGCAGTCAGGACGGCCAGGCCGTCGATCGGGTCGGGTTTCTTCTTCGGCGGAAGTCCCGCTCGCCTGATCAGTTCGCCGACTCGTCGCCAGTCGGTCTCGGTGTAACAGCACACCACGGCACAGTCCTTGAGTGCGCGAGCCAGCTGCGCCGTCTTGGCTCCACCTCGCCAGGCCTGGGCGATGACAGGGGCTGGCACGACAGGCTGCCCGGCAAGGCAGTATTCGGTGTGCCGCAGCCTGGCCTGCGAATTGCCAGGCGCGGCGAGAGCGATGAGCATGCCGGCGTCGTAGACGACATCGCCGAGTGACTCGGCAGCCGGGAAGGTGGGACAGCCCCAGTTCACGCCGCGGTCCGGCGCGCGCGGGCGGCGGCCGCCCGCGCGCGAGCCGAGGCGATCTCCTGACGGATACGCTCCGCCTCCTCCGGCGCCACGTCCTCCGCGGCCGGCCACTCCACAGTCGCTGCTTCCGCTTCCGCACCGGCGATCACGGCATCGATGTCGGCGAAAGCGGCCGTCACGCGGGCTCGCCGCGCGGCCTCACGCAGGGCTGCGGACACCATGAACGCGGACACGTCCTGGCTGCCCTCCGCAGCTGCGCCCTTGATCCGTTCGGCTTGGCCGGGGTCGAGGCTGATAGAAATGCGCATCTTTGCCATACCCACCAGCGTAACACGACGTAATACGAATGCGCTCTCTGTCGGCGGTTGCCCGTCCGTGCAGGTCACGCGGCTCTACCTTCGTATTCGTGGAGGATGCCGCCCAGGCGGTCTCGTCTGCGTACATCGAGGCGGGCCGTCTCGTCCGGATCTGTGATCGGCGTGGGTAAGGAGTGCAGTGGCCGGGCGTTCGCGATGCCCTGGTGGGGCCGGTGCCTGTTGTAGAAGTCTTCGAACTCTCGCAGGGTGTGGAGGAGATGGCGCCGGTTCCAGATCAAGGTCCGGTCCAGTAGTTCGCGGCGGCAGGTCTGTACCCAGCGTTCCATGATCGCGTTTCATCCGGGGCATCCGGATGCCGCTGAGCACAACCACGATGCCCGCATCGGCCAGGACGGCGTCGAACAGGGCGGGGAACTTCCCGTCCCGGTCCCGGATCATGAACCGCGCGCGGCGGCAGCCGGCATCCTCGAGGTCCATGACGAGGTTCTTCGCGGCCTGCGTCACCCAGGAGACGGTGGGGTGCGCGGTTGCGCCCAGGACCCGGACCCGGCGGCTGGCGTGCTCGATCACCGCGAAGACGTACATTCGTGCTCCGGACAGGGTGACTGTCTCGAAGAAGTCGCAGGCGAGCAGGGCCTCGGCCTGCGAGCGCAGGAAGTCCGGCCAGGTACTGGAGCTCCGTTCGGGCGCGGGGTCGATACCGGCATCCTTGAGGATCTCCCAGACGGTGGAGGCAGCGATCTTGATGCCGAGGGTGGCGAGTTCGCCGTGTACCCTGCGGTAGCCCCACGACGGGTTCTCGCGTGCCAGGCGCAGCACCAGGGCCCTGATCGAGCGAACGGTGCGCGGGCGGCCCGGCTTCTTCGGCCGAGAGATGCGGACGTGGCGCTGCTCGCACTCCGCGAGCGTGCCGTCGAGCAGGACGTGATCGGGATCCGTTTCCCGCAGGATCCGCAGCGGGCCGGGCGCCCGCCGGGAGAGATGGTCGATGACAGCGGTGACGTAGGCGTGGGCGGTGCCCACGGAGATCCTGAAACCGGCCGCGATCTGCGCGAGGGTGTCGTGCCGGCGGAGGTAGACCAGGCCGACGAGAGCCCGCTGGTGCGGGGGCAGCTTGCAGCGGCGGTCACCCTCACGGGTGACGATGAGCATGGTGACCCACTCGACGAGGGCATGGGGCAGGTCGAGTGCGGCAGGATACGGAACCAACGAGGCTCCTGTGCTGATGAGTTGAGACGTTGAACACCTCTCTCAACAGCCAGGAGCCTCGTGCGTTGCGGGAACCTGCCCCGTCACCCGTCCGGTGGCCGCTCTGAAAAGGCTCAGTCATGCGTTCGGGGCGGTGTCGACCCCTCGTTCGCCACCGAATGGTGCTCGTTCCGCACGCTCTCCACGTGGCCCAACGTCCGTAGGCGCCTTGAACGCGCACGGTCGAGTGGCGAAGCCGCTGACTTGAGCAAGATCCAACGGCGAAAAGGAAGATCCTTTGTCACAGGACAAACTTGATAGCGCCCTCTGGAGGGGTTCGTGCTGCCCCTTGACCTGTGACAGCGAAGTCGGGACGGCTGTCAGCGAAGTTGGGATCTGAACAGGCAGGCGAGTTCCTGCTGGGCGGTCGAGCAGCGTGGAAGATCTCTCTCGGCCCTGGCACGTGACCCGGAGATTCTTTCGCTGGTTCGGGTTGTATTGCGGTAGGTGATGTGTGTCGCACCGTCGGGTGGTTGGGATAAGGCTGTCTTTGGGTCCGTGCTGTTCCCGGGGCATGGTTTTGGCATGCAGAGCGCAACGTTCTGAGCCCTTGCTGGCTTTTCCTGTTTCGCCCTTGATATGGCCGGGATCACGTCTGCCCCTGCATAACGGGGCCAGGTCGGCTGGGGGGTGACGGCGCCGGGCTTGATGTGTTTCTGTCGTTGACAGCTCGTCTTACGGAGTTATCCGGCAACAGTTACATGAGGAGGATGAGGGACATGGCACGTCACAAGAGGGTGCGCGCGGAGCTGGCATCGGGCTGCGGGCCTGTATCGACCAACAAGTGGTTGCGTAATGCGACGATCGCCACGTTCATCGGAGTCACGGCGTCCATGAGCAGCCAGCTTGTGGATGCTCCCAGTGCCAGCGCGATCGGCAGCGGGCTGGAAGGCTATGAGAAGCACCAGCCGAATGAGGCCCGCCACGTGGTTCACATTAAATATAGCGACGGCAAGTCTGCGTATGTCGGGACCGGATTTGTTGTCGGACGCAGGTTAATTGTTACCGCGGCGCATGTGATTGAGGGGTCAGAATCAAATCCCCGGAACGTGACAGTTACCTACAGGGACGGGAATGGGAAACCGCACACAGTATCCGCAGAAAAGACATATATAGCTCCCGGTTTCGCTAAAGATCGCAATGGCAATGATTACGGCGCTATCGGACTGAAAGAATCACTGCCGCCGAGTGTTCCACAAGTGGCGCTGCCCGGCGATCCAGGTATCGATTTACCCAGTTCGAAGAGTTACAGTGCGCGAGCATACGGCTACAGAGAGCAGACGGAAGACAAACTGCAAGGCGTGAAGTCGAAATGGGCCGAGACGGCACCCCAGAATCCCACCATCTATGATGCAATCAAGTTTGCCAACGATAATAAAGATAGAGCTTATCGGTACGCCACTAGCCCATCTTCTAACCCCCTTAGCGGAAATGTTCAAGCTAAGGAAGCTGGCGACTCCATATGGCATGCTGATAATGTGAATTTATATCACTATAAAAAGGGCGCTAATCCGGCTGATGTGATTCGTGGGATGCCTGCTTGGGGCGGTGACAGTGGTGGCCCGCTGGTCACTAAGGATAAAAACGGAATTCCTGTGGCGATCGGTATCGCTAAGGATGGCAACTTGACTGGTACAAACTGGACGCGGACTGATCACGGGTTGCTGCCTGGGCATGGGTTACGGGACGTCCTTGACGCGGCGGAAAAAGGCGGATTTGGTCGGGATATGGATCCGAAGAATGCCTTTAAGGATCCCGATGGGGAGGTGCCGTCTGGGCCCGGAGCGGGTGCTAAGCAAGGGCCGACGGATGCTGCTATCGGTGGGATAGCCAAGCGGCAGCAGGAGACGGCTGCGGAGGTTAGATACTCAGCCCCGGCTGGTGTTAGCGGGGCTGGGCAGGAGACCGGGTCGAAGCCGTCCAGTTCCACTGACGCGGGTGGTCAGCAGTCTCAGGCGAAGTTGGGTGAGCCTGGTGGTGGTCTTGGTACCGGCGAGAGGCAGGTTTACGGCCATGGGAAGGATGGTTCGTGGCATCCGGTGAAGCCTGGGTCTTCGCTGGAGGGTTTTGACCGTTTTGATGGTTACAGCCAGGGTAAGGACGGCGGCTGGCAGCCGATGAAGGACCCTGGGGGTTACCTGCGGGGGCAGGTGAAGCCCGTGGATGGGCCGGAGTCTGCGTCGGGGCAGTCGGTGCCGGGCGCGAAGCCTGCTGGTGGTACATCCGACGCGGCGGGGATGACGACGGCCGGTGCTAGGGCTCCTCATACGGATGCGGGTGGTTCGACGCTTCCTGCTGCTGATGGTTCGTATGGGTGGCATGGTGAGCAGGGTGGCTGGCGGGGTGATTGGAAGTACGTCGACGGGAAGTGGCAGGGCGGTTGGACGCAGTCGCAGTCCTCTCCGGATCACCAGGCTCATCAGCAGGGTTCGGGCAGCGGTGGCGCCTCTGGCGGCTCGGCCAGAGGTGGTATGGCTGCTGCGGGTGCTGCGGCTAGGCAGGGTGTGCCGTCTGGTTCGGGTGCTGGTGCTGCCTCTCCAAGCATGGGTGGGGGTAGTTCGGTTACGGCTGCTGCGGGCAGCGGTGGTCCGGCCGCCAGCGCCCCAGCCGCTGGCGGCAAGGGTGCTGCGGGCGCGCTCACCACTGATCCCAAGGGTCTGCCGTCTGGTTCGGAGCAGGCTGGCGGTGGCGTGGCTCTGTCCGGTTCGGCTGCGCCGAGTGCCGCGGCCAGTGATAGCAAGGGCGCCTTGGGCGGGGGCCAGCCGGGCCAGCAAGCTCCCAAGCTGGGTGTGGATGGGTCGAAGTCGGTGCAGGCCGGTGCGGGCTCTATCGGTGGGCAGGCCGCGTCTGGGGCGGACTCGAAGGCCGGTCTGGCTGTGCAGTCGGGTGGTGCTGTGTCGGGGCAGGGGCTCAGCCATCTGTCCGGGCTGGATGGTAAGGCCCAGGACCAGCTGGTGGATGGGGCGAAGGCGTCGGCGGGGTCGGATGGCTCCGGTTCTTCGAATGAGTCTGGCGCGTCGTCGTCTGACGTGTGGGACAAGTGGAGGCAGCAGACGTTCGGCCGGCAGTTGGCGGACTCTGGGGGTAAGTCGGCAGCGGACACCTCGACTACGGCAGGCACGGCGGGCTCGCAGGTGGGTGGGGGTCTGGCCAAGCTTGTTGCGGCTTCTTCCAGCCCTGCTGGAACAGCTGGTTCTGTTTCCGGGAGCGGCGCGTTGGGTTCGGTTGCTGGGAAGGTGGGGGATTCGGGCCCGTCGGGTGGCTCGGCGGTTGACAGGCTCGCGGATGGTTCCGGTGGTTCTGGTTCTGTGAGTCCGTCAGGTGCGTCTGAGACCGGTCTTGGGCAGCAGGCTCCCTCTTCTGGGCTTGGTCATGAGGTGCCGGCTGTTGCTGCGGCTTCGGCTGGGTCTGTGCTGGGTGGGTCGTCGGCGGGGGCTGTGCCTGGTCCGGCTGTGGGTGGGGCTAAGTCTGGTGATGTCTCATCTGCTGCGCCTGCGCCTGCGGTTGCTGGTGGTAGCCAGCTGGGTTCGTCGGTGCCGGTGGGTGGGGGTGGCGACACGGTGCTGAAGGATCTTGGTGGGTTCAAGCAGGGGTCTGTACCGGGTGTGTTGTCTGCGTCGCTTACGTCTGGTTCGTCGGTGTCTGGGGCGGGGCAGGCTGCTGCGCATGCGGCTGGGCCGGCTTCTTCGTCGCTGACGTCGTCTGTGCCTGAGAGCCTGTCTGCTCCTGCTGCTCCTGCTGCTTCTGCTGCTTCTGCTGCTTCTGCTGCTTCTGGTGCTTCTGCGGCGGGGGTGCTTGCTTCTGCGCTGAACACTTCGGCTGTGCCTGTGTCTGCTCCGGTTGCTTCGTCGCTGACGGTGCCTGCGGCTTCGGTTCCGGTTCCGGGTGTGTCCGGGGCGGGGGGTGTGCCGGGTGTGTCTGGGGTTGCTCCGGTTGAGACTGCTGCTCCGTCGCTGACGGAGCCTGTGCCTGCTGCGCCTGTGGAGCCTGCTCCTGTGCCTTCTGCGCCTGTTGCTGTGGCACCGCAGCAGTCTGTGCCTGCTGTGTCTGCTCCGGCTGAGGTTCCGCAGCAGTCTGCTCCGGTTGAGGCTGCGCAGCCTGTGCAGCAGCAGTCTGCTCCGGCTCCGGCTGAGGCTGCGCCTGCTGAACCCGCGCCTGTGGTGGAGCAGGCTCCGGTTCAGCAGCAGTAGTTAGTAGTGGTTGCTGGTGGGGCTGCCGGGGCTGTGGTCGGTCTGGTGGTTGTCCGGGTTTCGGTTCCGGCGGTTCCGCCCCCTGGGCTTGTGTCTGTTGCCTGCGGGTGCCTGTGCCTGTGCCTGTGCCTGTGCCTGTGCCTGTGCCTGTGCCTGTGCCTGTGCCTGTGCCTGTGCCTGTGCCTGTGCCTGTGCCTGTGCCTGCGGGTGCGGGTGCGGGTGGGGGTTGTTGGTTGTGTTGTGTCGTTTTTCGAGTGTTTATCGGAATTTGAAGGGGTTGGGTTGTGATGGGTGTTCGTGTGGTGCGTGGTGGTTCGGGTCGTCATCGTCGGGTTGGTTCGTTTTCGGTGTTGGGTGGTTTAGGTGTGAGGGCGGGGGTGGTGGGGCTGGCGATTGCGGCGGGGGGTGTGCTGGGCGGGGGTCAGGCTCTGGCTGCTGATGTGCCTGCGGCTGCTGCGGAGGGGGCGGGTGCTTCGGCTGCTTCGGGTGCTTCGGGGCAGGCGCAGGCCTCGTCGTCGGTTCAGGCGCAGGCTGCGGCGGCGCAGCAGGTGCTGGGGCAGCTTCCGAAGGAGCAGTTGCAGGCGTTTGTCGGCGGCGGGTGAACCGTGACCCAGTTTGGGCGGGTGAATAGTGACCCAGGTGTCTTCTGTTGTGTGTGTTCAGTCGTCTTGGTTGTCGGTGGGGATGCGTCCGAGTTCGCGGCCGCGCATGCGATACGAATCGCCCTTGAACGAGTGGACCTCGGCGTGGTGGACGAGGCGGTCGATCATGGCGGCGGCCACGGTCTCGTCGCCGAAGACCTCTCCCCAGCGTCCGAAGGGCTTGTTGCTGGTGACGATCACGGACGCGCGTTCGTATCTGTTCGAGATGAGCTGGAAGAACAGGTTCGCGGCTTCGGCCTCGAAGGGGATGTAGCCGACCTCGTCCACCACGATCAGCGGGTAGCGGCCCAGTCTGGTGAGCTCGTCGGCCAGACGGCCGGCTGCGTGGGCGGCGGCGAGCCGGTCGACCCACTCGGAGGCGGTCGCGAAGGCGACGCGGTGTCCGGCCTGGCAGGCTCTGACCGCGAGCCCGATCGCCAGGTGTGTCTTTCCGGTCCCGGGCGGACCCAGGAAAACGGCGTTCTCCTTCCCGGCGATGAAGTCCAACGTACCCAGATGCGCGAGCTGTTGGCGCGTTATCCCGCGCAGATGGGTGACGTCGAGTTCCTCGACCGTTTTGACGGCGGGGAACCTCGCCGCGCGGACGCGGGCCTCGCCGCCGTGCGATTCGCGGGCGCTCACCTCGCGCTGGAGCACGGCGACGAGGTATTCGGCGTGCGTCCAGGACTCCTTGCGGGCGCGTTCGGCCAGCCGTTCGGCGGCGTCCAGCAGGGCCGGGGCCTTCATCGCGCGGGCGAGGAAAGCCAGGTCAGTCAAGGTCTGCCGGCCCGTCCGACGGGAGGATGCCGCCGCTGCCGTCCTGGCGGTGGTGGTCTTCTCGACGGCGCCGGGCTCTTCCTCGCCTTCGTCGTCGCCGGAGGCTGTCGCGGGGCGGGGCATTCAGCTCGCCTCCTTGTCGCCGCCGCCGTCGATGACGGTGAACAGTCGGTCATAGGTGTCCAGTTCGCGCTGTTCGACCTCGACCATCGGGCCGGACGAAGCAGCCAGCCGGCTCTGGCGGGCTGCCTGCTGACGGTGCACTCCCTGACGCATCCGGGTGCCGGTGGCGGCGTGTCCGGGGTCGGTGAGGGTCTGGTGCTTCGCCCAGCACCTGGGGTGCTGGGCGACGATCTCCCCGCCGGTGGCCAGGACGATGACCTCATCGTTGTCACAGAGCACCGTCACCGTCCTCCCGATCGCGGCGGGGTCGACGGAGTAGTCGTTGGTGTCGATGCGGACGTAGTGGTCGCGGCCGAGCCGGATGGAGAAACGCCACCAGGACGGCGGGTCGACCGGCGGCAGCGCGATCATCCCGGACTTGTCCGCCTCCCACCGCTCGCTCGGACGGGCCTGCAGAGCGCGGTGCCGGCGCCGGTTGGCGACCTTCAGCCACTCGCCCAGCTGGGCGTTGAAGTCGTTGGGGCCGGAGAAGTGACGGCCCGGCAGGAAGCTGGTCTCCAGGTAACCATTGGCCCGCTCCACCAGCCCTTTCGTTTCTGGATCGCGGGGGCGGCAGAGGTAGATCCTGGTGGAGAGCAGGCCCGCGAACGCGGCGAACTCGCCGGTCACCTTCCCGCGGCCGATCCCGGACTCGTTGTCCCAGACCAGCATCTTCGGGACGGCGCCCCAGGCGGACAGCAGCCGCCAGTGCCCGTCGATCAGGTCCCCGGTCCGCCGCGAGGGCAGCATCCTCGCGGCGATCATCCGCGAGTAGCCGGACACCATCACCATCACCAGCACCGGCGGCTGCCCGGTCTGCCCGTAGCCGAGCGGGATCTCCGCGTCGGGGAACCACAGGTCGCACTGGGCCAGCTCACCCGGCCGATACGTCGTCCGCGACACCGGGTCCACCGGGATATATGAGGCGCCCCGAAGTTTCCGGACAGTGGTCCCACTAAGGTGGGTCTGTTCGGAAAGGGAAGTCGGTTGTCGCAGAAACGTAGGAAGTTCACTCCTGAGTATCGGGAAGAGGCCGTGAAGATGGTGATCGAGACGTCGCGTCCGGTTGCCCAGGTCGCCCGGGAACTCGGACTTGTCGAAGGCACGCTCGGGAATTGGGTCAACGCCTACCGCCGTGAGAACGTGGGAGAGGAGCCGCCCCTGACGGTGGATGAACGGGCACGGCTCCGCGAGCAGGAACGCGAACTGAGGGAACTGCGGCAGAAGGTCGCTTTCCTGGAAAAAGTCGCAGCGTACTTTGCCAAGGATCCTCGGTGAGCGACAAGTTCGAGTTCATCGATGCCGAGTACGCGACATCCACCACGAACACCGAAGAGATACCGCCGGTCGCGAAGATGTGTGACTGGCTGGAAGTGTCCCGCTCCGGATTCTACGAATGGCGGAGCCGGCCGGTTTCGGCGACCGCCCGGCGACGAGAGGAACTGAAATTACTGATCACCAAGTCTTTCGAGGATTCTGACGGCACGTACGGCTACCGGCGCGTCCACGCCGACCTCACTGCCTGGGGCGTGGCCTGCGGGCCCGAACTCGTGCGTGACCTCATGCGGGAGCTGGACCTCCAGGCCTGCCAGCCACGGCCGTGGCGCCACAGCCTCACCGAGAACGACGGCCGGGCCGGCCCGGCCCGATCCCCGACCTCGTGAACCGCGACTTCACCGCCGACGCGCCCGGCCGGAAAATGGTCGGTGACATCACTTACATTCCGACCTGGGAGGGCTGGCTATTCCTCGCCACCGTCATCGACTGCCACACCAAAGCCGTGACAGGCTGGGCGATGGACGACAACTACAAGACTCCGCTCATCGAGGCCGCCATCGAAATGGCGGCGCGCAATCATCCGCTCTCCGAGGACGCCATATTCCACTCGGACCGCGGCAGTAATTACACCTCGGAGCAATTCGCCAAGACGCTGGACAGATTGAGCATCCGGCAATCCATCGGACGGACCGGTATCTGTTACGACAATGCCCTTGCGGAATCGTTCTTCGCAACCCTGAAAAACGAACGGGTCCATCGGACCGTTTACCCCACCCGCGAGCACGCCCACCGTGACATTGCCCGCTACATAGAGGTCCGCTACAATACGAAACGCCGCCACTCAGGACTTGGGTATCGGACCCCACGAGAGGTCCACAACGAGTACCTGAATCAGCAGCTCGCCGCATAAATCAGCCAATAGGCAGCTGTCCGGAAAACGCAGGGCCCCTCAATAGGCGGGACGCAGGTCGCGGACCCGCTCCTTGAGCACGGTCATCCCGCGGTCCCAGCCGATCCGCTCGGCGATCACCGTCGCGGGCATCGTCGGCGTCTCCCGCAGCAGCTCGCGGATCTGCACCTCGACCGCGTCCACCACCGAGCCCTTGGCCGGCCTCTCGTACTTCGGCGGCCGGTCGTGCGCCAGCGCCCGCTTCACCGTGTTCTTCGAAATGCCCAGATGGCGGGCGATCGCCCTGATCGGCATCTGCTCGGCCCGGTGCAACCGACGGATCTCTGCCCAGTCCTCCACAAGGATCACCTCTTCCTCCTGACCTTGATCAACAAGGCCAGAGTCAGACGAAGATCACCAAGAGGGTCAGTTTTGATACGCCGTCAGAGGGTCAGCGTTCGGCCGTCGTCGAGAGCGGTCCCCGACGCCATACTGAACGACGAGCTCACAGGCATCACAGATACGCCGGCGTCCCGGACGGACACACCCCCATTTTCCCGGCCTCACGGCGGCCGGCGAAGCCGGTCTGGGTTACTGAGAGGGAAACGGTGATACAGCCACACGGCGTGCGCGATCACCTCCGGCGGAAACCGGAACCCCCGGTACGACGGTGCAGCACTGTCCACCAACAGACCCCTCCCGCAACGAACTACACCAAGATCATCACATCCCTCTCCTCAACTTGATAACACCGGCGCAGGACATGGCGAGGGATCCGGCTGGGGGTGCAGCGGCCAGCTGCACCCCCAGCCGGAGTTGTTTCAGCCGGAGTAGTCACCGGTGGACGTGGGCGCATACGCCTGAGCCTCACCCGCGGGCGCCGGGGCCGGTGTCGTGACCGCAGGATCAGACTGATTCTCGGCCGGCACGACCGCCGCTGGCGGGGTCTCTGCTGCAGGCTGCTGCTGCGGCTGCGGCTGCTGCATGTCGGTCCCAGACGTCTGCCCGGTACCGCCACCACCCGCGAAAACGTTGTTCCAGTTCGTCTGGTTCGACTCCGTCTGAAGCACGCTGTTCTCAGTCTTTGCCGCATCAGGCACAGACGTCACGTTCCCCGTCCCGGCAGAACCAGCCGTCTCACTGCCTGCAGTCTTCACCTGATCCCAGGCTGTTGTCTTGGCCGAGTCCCCGCCGCCCTGGCCCAGCCCGGACGCCATCCCAGAGGAAACCGCCCCAGCTGCGTCGCCTACCGCGGCCTTGGCCTGATCCCCGGTGTTCTGGCCCAGCCCGGACGCCATCCCGGAAGAAACCGCACCAGCTGCGTCACCCACCACGGCCTTCGTCAGACCCGAGGCCGCATCACTGCCCGCAGACTTCACCTGATCCCAGGCTGTGGTCTTGGCCAAGTCTCCGGTGTTCTGGCCGGGCACGGACGCTATGCCGGAGGAAACCGCTCCGGCTGCGTCGCCTGCCGTGGTCTTGGTCTGGTCCCAGGCGGTATTGCTGCCTGCAGACTTCACCCGATCCCAACCCGCGGCCACATCCCTGGCACTCTGGCCCAGCCCCGGCGCCATCGCGGCTGCAACCGCGCCGGCTTCGTTACCCCTCGCAGCCTTCGGCAGATCACCAACCGCATCACTGCCTGCGGACTTCACCTGATCCCAGGCTGTTGTCTTGGCCGGGTCTCCGTTGTTCTGGCCGGGCACGGATGCTATGCCGGAGGAAACCGCCCCGGCTGCGTCGCCTACCGCGGCCTTCGTCAGACCACCAGCCGCATCACTGCCTGCAGACTTCACCTGATCCCAGGATGTGGTCTTGGCCGAGTCCCCGCCGCCCTGGCCAAGCCCGGATGCTATGCCGGAGGAAACCGCCCCAGCCGCGTCACCCACCACGGCCTTCGTCAGACCCCAGGCCGTATGTGACTCACCCGTGGTCACAGCAGGCGCAGACGCAGTGGTCTGCCCCGGCGCGTCTGAACCCTGCTGCTGAGCATGGTGATCCCGAGAGGACTGCGGCTGCGTCCAACTGCCCTGCCACTTCCCGTCGACGTACTTCCAGTCACCCTGCCAGCCATCCTGCTTACCGTGCCACCCATACGAACCATCAGGAGCAGGAAGCGTCGAACCACCCTCATCCGTATGAGAACCCGAACCACGATTGACCGCGGGACCGGACTCCTGGGACGGGGACACCGGATTCAGCCCAGAGGTATGCGGCACATGCGACGCAGCAGCCCCGCCGGCCGTGCCACCGGCACCCGAACCCGGTGACCCAGCCTGCCCGTGCACACCAGCAGGCGCCGACTGCGCCGGCGCAGACTGCGGCCCATCGCCAGGCTTCACCTGCCCCTGCAGGTAACCTCCAGGATCCTTCATGGACTGCCAGGAACCGTCCTTGCCCTGACTGTAACCATCAAAACGGTCAAAACCCTCAAGCGAAGACCCCGGTGACACCACACGCCACGAACCATCCCTCCCATGGCCATACACCTGCACGCCCCCAGATCCCGCACCCCCATCACGATGCCCCTGCTGCCCCTGGGCTCCCTCACCAACCACGCCAGTGGAACTGGACTGCTTCGATCCAGTCTCCTGCCCAGCCTCGCGAGTACCAGCCGAGGCTGAGTCGCGTTTTATCTCGTAGAACGGATCAGCTTCCGGCTTAGGCCGACCCTCATGCAAGGCAGGACTATCGACCTGATACCAATTACCATTGTCGTCAAACTTCCAATTCGCTCCCCTTTTCAGATCTTCCGCTCCAGAACTGGTCATTCGCCATCTTTCCCCAGTCCTTTCATTGCTGTAGACCGGGTCGCCATCTCGATGGTCTATTTGCCACCGTTCACCAGTTTTCCGATTCGTTACGTAATCGTGACGCTTTTCCCAATCGGGGCTGCTGAAATTCGGAGGCTGGGGCGCATTTGAGCTGTCGCCATCGGGCGGCTGATTGTCAGCTGGGGGATTCCCCCCTAAATCACGTAGACGACCGCCGTTGAATCTGTTCGCCAACTCTGCCTCCTCATTGCTGGGACTAGTCGAACTATCACCCGTGTAAGACGCAGGCATGATTTCATCGGCACGCAGACGCTCTAGGGAATGATTCAAGTTAAAGGAGTGGCCGGTCTCATGCCCTGCCACCCCTTCTATTTTATGCCTGTCGCCCTGGATCGAAGGGTCAAGTTTCATCGTGAGGCATCCAGCATGGGCAGACTGAGGGCATTCTCCCGCATAGGGAGCCCGCCCTAGAATTTTATTTCCATTGATGTGCCCCAGGTTCTCCATTTTCACGTTATAGTCAATAGGGCCCCCTTGTCTGACCTCCTGGAATATATTGGGGTTCCCCCAGCGGCTACCCCAACTCCTGAAAGCCTGCCTTGTGCCGCTGCGGACATCCTGTGGGACGTTCTCATCGAAATGGTAATAGATCACCTTCCTGCCAGACGCGTCTTTTGAGAGCGGGATATGAACTTGAGGGTTAAGGGGATTGGGGTCGACAATGGCCGAGCTGGTAGTCGCATTCATCAATTGGAGGCCGCCGGTCGCAGCCAGAACAACAGTCGAGGCGGACAGCGCCCACTTGCGCCTCGCTTGCGTGCCCTTCTCCAGACGATGCCGCCCCTGGTGATTCCTAAATGTATCCATTTCCTTTTCCTTCCTGTTGCCGAACTCGCACGCCTTCGCCCAAGCGAAGCTCCTCTAAGAATTCACATCCGTTCAAGTTGTCACGTTTTCACTGGCCCGCGATATGCTGGGGAATGCAGCAGACGGCCCCTCAGGCCAAGAACAAATGTGGAACCCGAGTCGGCAGGTCTCATCTCTTCCTTGGAGCATTTCAATTGAGCGCGTCGGCTCCGTTGCCGGACACACCGCTTCGCTCGACGGTATGACAGGGCTCCCGTCAGGAGACCCTGAAAGACGAGCTGTCAGCTAGAAGAGCACATCCACACAGGCATGTCACCCCTTTGCCATCTGCACATCCGTTATGCAGTGACAGGTGTGACTCTGATCATTGTCTGTCGGCAGCAGAAAAGCCCCGTCGATACCCGGGAGTTCATTGCGCGCATAACAAGCTGCCACCCGGGGGTAGGTAGGACTTCCAGGGCAGCCTTATTCCAGCCCCGCCGCTAGTGACATGGATCACGCTCCTGCAGGCAGTCGTGAATGGTGAAGTATCTGTGACTGAACCCTATGCAGACAAGAGATCCTCTTGTCTGCATAGGGTTCAGCCCATCGCTCTTGCAGTGCAGACCTCGATGGCAGGCGAAGGAACCATGGTCCTTACCTGCGAGCAGGACAGCGGTGTGCGGGAGTACAAGAGTGGAAAACGGTGATACAGCCACACAGCGTGACCGATCACCTCTGCCGGGAACCGGTAGCCCTTGTACGACAGCGCGTCCACTGCCAGTCCCTCCCGACGGCCTGCACCAAGATCATCGCATGAGCCGCGAAGAACCTGACAGCACCAGGTGAAGAGATTCCGTAGTTGACGGCGAATCTCGTAGGGGTTGGGAAAGTTTTGATACTCCCCTTGGGTCGGCTGCGACTTAGGGAAGCTGATAGGGGCTTCTGTGCGCGGCTCTACTTTGGGGCGGAAAAAGCCAGCGCGAAGGATCTGATTCTTGCGACTTCGCTTGGACGGAGGTGCGAGTGTAGTGAAAGGAAGGAAAGATACATGGCTGCATCAGGTAACAGGCAAGGGCGTCACCGTCTGGACAAGCGGGGAACGGCAACGAGGCAAAAGCGGCTACTGTCCGCCACCGCAATCGCCCTTACTGCAGGGGGTGGCTTACAGCTAGCAAATGCAACTGCCAGCTACGCCGACGCCACTCCTAATAGTTGGCACGTCCCTAAGGGTAAGGACGGTCACGTAAACATTCAGTTCGATCCAAGCGTCACCGAGGAGGAGATGTATGCAACTGAAAGCGCGGCCCTCAACGCGAACAAGGCAGTTGGCCAGGACCTCGTCCAGTTTGCTTCGGAGGGTGAAGACTCTCAGGTAAACGTGAAGGGAGATAACCTTGAAGGTCGCCATGGAGAGATGTCATCAGATGGCACTTTGACACTCAATCACAGGTCATTCTCTACGGAAAAAATGGGGCAAAAATATGATGATCTAGTTTCTCTGTATGGCGGTATTTGGCGTGGTGACCATCGCGTGACCCGGGACGAATTCACGAGTAACGCGACAGCCAACGGGGAGCATATTGCTACGCACGAACTTGGCCATGGCTTGGGACTCGACCACCCCAGGGGCACCGCATACGACGACGAGGTGATGGCAGGCGCGCCTGAAACGACCCGCGTCGTTGACCATAACGGGAAACCAAGTAGTGCCATGGCAACGACGTTCAGCCAGGGTGAGGGAGACCTGGTACGCCAGACATATTATGGGCCGTCGCAGCCGTCGCAGCCGTCGCAGCCGTCGCAGCCGTCGCAGCCGTCGCAGCCGTCGCAGAACGGCTCCGACATGAGCAGCTCCCTGCCTTGGAGCTATGACGAAGGCTGGAAACACGTTGAGGGTTGGGACCGGAACGGAAATACCTTTACCAATCCCCAGACCGGGCAACAGGTGACGGTCAACAGGCAGGGCCAATGGAGTGAGGGAGACGGGCAGACCCGGCACCTGGAGTTCGGCTCGCCAGGTACCGGTGGCTCCGCGGCCCAGCAGACCGCACAAGCGGATCAGTTGCAGCAACAGAGCGCCCAGGTTTCGTCTCAGCAGAACAACAGCTCAGGCCACCAGGAGTGGCATGGGCAGCAGGATGGCTGGCAGGGGGACTGGAATCTGGTGAATGGGCAGTGGCAGGGCGGCTGGACGCAGGCCCAGGGACAGCAGCCTCAGCCGGGTGGGCAGCCTCAGTCGAATCAACAGCAGGTGCAGGCCCAGCAGGCGGCTCAGACCCAGCAGAATTGGTGGCAGCCGAATCAGCAGGATCCGGGTCCTCCACGAGCGCCTGATGGACCCGCACCACCAGCCCGTCCAGTTGATCCTTGTCTAACCCTGCCGTAACGTTCCAGCTCAACGGCCCTGCCCCGGTTCACTTCTGACGTTTTCGCAGACATCAGACTACCGAGCAGGGCCGTCCTGATGATCAAGAAATCCGGGCCGCACCACCCCGTGAATAAGCCTCCTGTCACCACCCACACAACAAAAAAAGAGGGCCCCACCAGGGACCCACAACCACCAATGACATCAACCCGCATCAACCAGCGACCTCAACGACACCCAACCCACACCTCACACCTGGAAGGGCGCGACTGGGTGAGTGGGGGTGGGCCGGATCGGCAGGCGTTCGGGGGAGCTGATAAGCACTCAGGATTTAGCTTGATTACGGGTCATATGGCGGTGGGCTCTTCCTGCCGTGGCGTGGTCTCTGGAGGGGTTGTCCCAATGGGCGCGGCAGGCGGATTCTCTGCTTTATCGAGAATGAGTAATAGGGCAATTGAGGAACGGTCAGTTACAGAATTTAAGGCCGAAGGATTCCAAGAACACACACCCAACCCACGCCCCATCCCCGAAGCCGCCGCCGACCCGCCCCGCACCCATTCCTCACTCATCCTTCAACCGGCGCGGTTGCGTGTCGGCTCCGCCGGCTGAGGGCCCGGGTGTGTGGGGTGTGGGGAGCTGCTGGCGGGCATCCGGAAAGTGGCAGCAGAGGGGATGTCGGACTCCCGACCATTCACCGAGTGGACCGAGGTCCGCGTGTGGGCCAAGCTCCACCGCCCTGCCCGGTTCCAGCCGTTCCGGCTCAATCACTGCGCTGCCAGCCGATCTCCCAGGCAAGGCACCATCCCGGATCGATGTCCGTCAATGCCTCCAGACGGCTTCCCGAGAGCTCCCCGGCAACGGAGACGCTCACTTCTCTGGAAGCGCGCCGTTCGGCATTCACGGCCGTTCTGCGGGCGGCCGCGCGCTGGTTCTTGGCCCCATACGGGCGATAGGAAAGCCGTCCCCGTCCCAGACCGTTGCGCTGTCCGCGGTCCACGCTCCGAGGTCTTCGCTTTGCACGGTCAGTCTGCCTGCTACGACTGGCAGTACGCCTCCGGCCCGGGAGCTCTTTGTGGGGTCGGGGGTTGCCGGCCTCGGCTGTTCTTGGGGTCTCCAGTCCAAAGTTGTGATGGGCTGCGACCAAAGTTGCACCGGCCTGTTCCTTCCGGCTTGCGGGTAACGCCCGGGCGAATACTTTAGGCGCAGAACAGGGTGAGCCGCTCGCGGGTCTTAATAGGCATGGAACAGAGCGGGAGGGTTGATATCTCTTCCTCGTCATCGTCGCTCCGTACGAGCGGTAATAGGAAGGAACATGAAATGACCCGTCTGAATAAGCAGCATGGCCGGCACCGTCTGGTAAAGCCTGCTACCGGTTTGAGGAACAAGCGCTTCCTTACCGCAACGGCCGCAGCGCTGGCTGTCACTGGTGGTATACAGGTAGCAGCGGCCACCGCCAGCTCGGCAGAAGTAAACCCCAATCAGACGTGGGCCAAGACGGGCTCGGATGGCAGAGTCCATTATAATTTTGAGGACCAAGTACCAGATGATGCGAAGCAGGTATTCAGGAATGGCGCCGCCATCTGGAACAAAGGTCTAGGGCGTGATCTCCTCGTCGAGGGATTGGATCCCCAGCAAATACTCGTTGGGATAGGGCTCTTACCCGACAGGGGTGAAATGGCCATGGCCGACGACAAGGGGATTACGATCGACCGGAACTCTAATCTGGTCAACCTGAGGAGTGATTGGAAGAATAACTATAAGAGGCAGGGGATTAGTTGGGAGTTTTATAGAGACAAAATGCAGAGCAATGCGGTGCCCATGGCCGCTCATGAGTGGGGTCACGTTTTGGGACTGGGTCACGCGTCTGACGCGAGGACTATGAAGAACCCGAAGCCAGCTACGCAGGATGAACTCATGAGGGGAGGAGGAACAGTGGGGAATAACGGGCCTATACCTTCGGGTCCGAACCAAGCCGAGCTTTCCGAGGTGGCGAAGCATTACTCCAACGGCTCGGGTGCCGCTGGCTCGTATTCGACTGGTCCGGGTTCCTCCGGCTCGACCGCCACTGGCTCGGGCTCCACCACCAGTTTCCCCGCGCACTCGTCGACGGAGACGTTGTTCCCTCCGGAGGGCCAGGACGAGCAGCGTAGTCAGGACAGCGGTGGTCAGGGGCAGCGCACTTTCATCATGTCTGACGGGACTCACGCGACCCTGAGTGCGGATGGGAATCGGGTCAGCTTTGAGGGGCAGGAGGGTTCGTTTTCACGTGCGATGTACGAGCGAACGTATGGGCCGATTCCGGCGTCGGCCGGCCCGCAGTACATAAAGGACGTGACGTTCGAAGGGGCGCTGTCCGGCTCGAAGCAAACTGCTGCTGCGGTCCCGCAGGACAGTACGAGCAGCCAGCAGGCGGCCGGTGCCTCATCTGGTAGCCAGGGTTCGTCCAGCAGCTTCACCTGGGCTGGTGACCATTTCGAGTACACGGGCGCCACGGATCCTCGCTGGACATGGGCGGGTAACAAGGACGGGGGCGGCAGGTGGACCTACAACCCGAACGCGTCCGTCACGCAGCAGCAGGACGGTCAGCAGGCACAGACTCGGCAGGCCGCCACGGCGGCCGCGGCCGGCCAGCACGGGCTGGGCAGTACTTCCGCCAGCGGGACCACCACGCCAGCGGCCACGTCCGGTGCCGGCGGCACTACTGCCGCGACCGGGATCACCCAAGCTGCAGCTGCTGACGGCACCGCCACCAATGGCGGCACGGTTACGCCTCCGGCTCCTGCTTCACCGGCCACTGACGTGCAGAACCAGCAGGGGTTGGATGTTTCTTCCGCCAGCGGGTCCACCACACCCGCAGCCAGCTCCAGCGGATCCGCTGCTGCGAATGCGTCTGCTGCGCCGGCGGCCGACGCTGGGCAGCAGGTTTCCCAGGACGGTCAGCAGCCAGTTCCGCAGAGCAGTGAGCAGCAGACTCCGTCCGCGGCGCCTGTGGCTGAGACCCAGAATCAGCAGGGTGCGCCGACGGGCTGGGCAAGTCTGTTCGGCAGCGGCGGCGGCGCTGGGGAATCGGCTTCGGCTGTGGCGGACCAGCCCGCTCAGCAGCAGCCGTCCGCCGATCAGAGCATGCAGCCGACGCAGCCCCAGCCTGAGGTGCAACAGTCCGTTCCTGCGACTGATTCTGGCTCGCAGTCGGCCTCGGATGCTGCCGCTCAGACTGGTGCTGCTGCGCAGGGTTCGGCGCAGTCAGCGGGGACCAGCTGGGCGGAACTGTTCGCTCACGGTGGCGGTACCGGGGACTCGGTTTCGGCTCCGGCCGATCAGCAGGTGCAGCCGGATGCGGCTGCGGCGCCGGTGGAGGCTCCGGCGGTTGAGGCTCCTGCTCCGGTGGATTCTTCTGGTGGCGGGGACGACACCAGCAGCTATAGCGGCTGAGGCCGTATAACAGCGGGGGTCTGCTGCCGCGGCTGGCACTGTGATGGGTTTGGTGTCAGCCGCGGCGGTCCGCTGCCCGTGTCAGCCGGCTGCGGCAGTGCGAACACCTCCCTGTGGTGCCACGCCGACCGCCGGTGGACCCACCGTATCCACCAGCGCTGCGCGTGGCCCGACTACTGGTCAGGCAGACGGGTCGGCGATCTCCAGCGGGTGCTCCTCACCTGCACCATCGGTCTGGGCGAGGGCGACTTCGTCATCGTCGGCGGGACGCTGATTCCCACCGACCGTATCAAGGCAGACGAGCCGTACTACTCGCAAAAGCACGAGAAGCACGGCATGAACGTCCAGATCATCGCGCGTCCGGATGGCGCCCCGCTGTGGTTCTCGCGGGCGACACCGGGACGGACCCACGATCTGACCGCGGCTCGCGCCCACGGCATCGTCCAAGCCTGACTCACCCGGCAGATCCTCACCCTGGCCGACCGCGCCTACCAGGGCGCCGGCGCCACCGTCCGCACCCCCTACTACGACCGTGACCTGCCCGAGCACCACCAGCAGTACAACCGCAACCACGCCCGCCTGCGCGCTCCTGATGAACGCGCCTTCGCCCGCCTCAAGTCCTGGCGACTGCTGCGGCGAGCACGCTGCTCAACCAACCGCATCGGCAGGACCTGAGGGGCCCTGCGTTTTCCGGACAGCTGCCTATTGGCTAATTTATGCGGCGAGCTGCTGATTCAGGTACTCGTCGTGGACCTCTCGTGGGGTCCGATACCCAAGTCCTGAGTGGCGGCGTTTCGTATTGTAGCGGACCTCTATGTAGCGGGCAATGTCACGGCGGGCGTGCTCGCGGGTGGGGTAAACGGTCCGATGAACCCGTTCGTTTTTCAGGGTTGCGAAGAACGATTCCGCAAGGGCATTGGTGTGTCCAGAAGGTGATTGTGAGCTTCTGATGTAGAAGACGGAAACGAACGGTCGCCATGCTGTTGTGGAGATGAAGGTAGGTCCTTCGGCATCGGCATGCAGGTGCAGGTGTCAAACCACCATGAGCTGCTGCGGTGAATGAGCCGTGGTGGTGAGCGTCATGGAAAAGCCGTACTGAATGCGGCAGGTGGGGGCTGAGAAGGCGAACGCAAGTGAACCACTGATGACGTGTCGTAAAGCGTGGACGACATCAAAACCAGGGCCTCAATGCTGTCCTGGGATAAGTCAGACGGGAACCTGTCTACTGGTCTGGCGGTGTCCGGCATGAAGGTGGCGCGAGCTCAGTCCGGGGCTTCACAACGGAACTGGAGAACTCCTTGACGCGAAACTGCGATCCACGGGTTGACGTGGCTCGCGAGAGGGAGAGGCGCAAGTGGTAAAGAGCCATGAGGGCCGGAGTACCGGTCGCGCGTCGGGAGGGCGGAACGTCCCGTAGTAGTGATGAAACCTCCGTAATAGAGGCGGAGCGAAGGGGGCGTGTTGTTGGGTGTCGATCGGCGATCAACCAGTGATGGGAGGAATCGGATGGTCGAGACGAGACCAGCTGGCAAGCCGTTTGATATTCCGAAGCGGCTAGTCTGGAACGCTTACCTGAAGGTCAAGGCCAACAGGGGAGCGGCTGGGGTGGATGGGCAGTCGTTAGCGGAGTTTGAGCAGGATGAGAAGAACAACCTGTACAAGCTGTGGAATCGGCTGTCCTCGGGAAGCTATTTCCCCCCACCCGTGAGAGCGGTTGATATTCCCAAAGCCGGCGCTGGGACTCGGATCCTTGGGGTTCCGACCGTGGCCGACAGGATCGCTCAGACGGTAGTGGCCATGACATTGGAGCCTGACGCGGAGCTGGTCTTCCATCAGGACTCGTATGGCTATCGCCCGGGGAGGTCCGCGCTGGAGGCGGTGGAGACGTGCAAGCAGCGGTGCTGGAGGCGGTGGAGACGTGCAAGCAGCGGTGCTGGAGGCATCCTTGGGTGATCGATCTCGACATCCAGGGGTTCTTCGACAACGTGCCGCACGCCCCCATCATCGCGGCAGTGGAAAGGCATACCAAGCTCTCGTGGGTTCTGTTGTATGTGAAGCGATGGCTTGTCGCCCCCGTGCAACAGCCCGACGGAACGCTCGCCATTCGGGAAAAGGGGACTCCTCAAGGGTCTTCTATTTCACCGTTGTTGTCGAATCTGTTCATGCACTACGCGTTTGACGCGTGGTTGGCTCGGGAGTATCCGGCGATCAGGTTCGAGCGGTACGGCGACGATGCTGTAGTGCACTGTGCCAGTGAGAAGCAGGCGAACTTCGTCCGCAACATCATCGAGCGCAGGTTGCTGCAGTTCGGATTACATCTCCATCCGGAGAAAACCAAGGTGGTGTACTGCAAACAGGAAGGTCGTGAACGGGAGTTCCCGGTCACAGAGTTCACGTTTCTGGGGTACACCTTCCGTCGTCGGGCAGCTCGCTTGCGGGATGGGAGGCTGAAGACCGGCTTCCTTCCCGCAGTGAGCAAAACAGCCATGAAGTCCATGGCGAGGACTGTCCGGAGTTGGCGACTGGGGCGCTGTACCGAGCTGAGCTTTCGGGAGATCGCCGCGATGATCAACCCCGTCGTGGCGGGATGGATTAATTACTATGGGCGCTTCTACAAGTCCAGATTGATCAGGTTCCTGGAGCAGCAGATCAATCCGTTCCTGGTGAAATGGGCCCGAAGGAAGTACAAACGGTATCGTCGTGCCTCAAGGAAGGCCCGGAGAAGGCTGGCTGAGATCGCCTCAGCGTTCCCGGGCATGTTCGCTCATTGGAAGCATGGCGCGTTGCCTACTGGTTCAACAATGGGAGCCGTGTGAGTCGCGAGGTTCACGCACGGTTCTGAGAGCGGCGGTGGGTGAGATTCCCGCCGCCGACTCACCTCGTAACAGATACCGGTCCGTCCGACTGATTGCCGGATGCCCAATCTGTCCAGCGTCTTGGCGAATTGCTCCGAGGTGTAATTACTGCCGCGGTCCGAGTGGAATATGGCGTCCTCGGAGAGCGGATGATTGCGCGCCGCCATTTCGATGGCGGCCTCGACGAGCGGAGTCTTGTAGTTGTCGTCCATCGCCCAGCCCGTCACGGCTTTGGTGTGGCAGTCGATGACAGTGGCGAGAAATAGCCAGCCCTCCCAGGCCGGAATGTAAGTGATGTCACCGACCATTTTCCGGCCGGGCGCGTCGGCGGTGAAGTCGCGGTTCACGAGGTCGGGGATCGGGCCGGCCCGGCCGTCGTTCTCGGTGAGACTATGGCGCCACGGCCGTGGCTGGCACGCCTGGAGGTCCAGCTCCCGCATGAGGTCACGCACGAGTTCGGGCCCGCAGGCCACGCCCCAGGCGGTGAGGTCGGCGTGGACGCGGCGGTAGCCGTAGGTGCCGTCAGAATCCTCGAAAGACTTGGTGATCAGTAATTTCAGTTCCTCCCGTCGCCGGGCGGTCGCCGAAATCGGCCGGCTCCGCCATTCGTAGAATCCGGAGCGGGACACTTCCAGCCAGTCACACATCTTCGCGACCGACGGTATCTCTTCGGTGTTCGTGGTGGATGTCGCGTACTCGGCATCGATGAACTCGAACTTGTCGCTCACCGAGGATCCTTGGCAAAGTACGCTGCGACTTTTTCCAGGAAAGCGACCTTCTGCCGCAGTTCCCTCAGTTCGCGTTCCTGCTCGCGGAGCCGTTCCCGTTCATCCACCGTCAGGGGCGGCTCCTCTCCCACGTTCTCACGACGGTAGGCGTTGACCCAATTCCCGAGCGTGCCTTCGACAAGTCCGAGTTCCCGGGCGACCTGGGCAACCGGACGCGACGTCTCGATCACCATCTTCACGGCCTCTTCCCGATACTCAGGAGTGAACTTCCTACGTTTCTGCGACAACCAACTTCCCTTTCCGAACAGACCCCACCTTAGTGGGACCACTGTCCGGAAACTTCGGGGCGCCTCAACCGTGGCAGCCGTGCACACCCTCTTGACCCGCCAATACTCAGGATGGAAGAGGCTCACTGGCTGGATACGAGCGGAAACTATCCGCTGTGCGGACACGGGCGGCACCGTACGCGACCGGTGGCGCACTGATTGCGCCAGGCCTCGGCGAACGGGACCATGCCGCTATTGTCGGACCCTGCCGCACATGCCCATCATCCGCACGGCCTCAGACTGCTTTCGCTCCTCGGAAAGGGCCCATCCGCATTCCCCTGGACTGAACGCGGCGTCACTTACCAGGAGGGTTATTCACGGGCTTGGTTTCTTGATCAGCAAGACGGCCCTGCTCGGTAGCCTGGCGTTTGCGACGACGTCAGTTTTCCACCGGGGCAGGGCCGTTGAGCTGGAACGTTACGACAGGGCTGGAAGCGGATCAACTGGAGGCCTTGGTGGTCCGGGTCCACACGATGCTGGTGGAGGACCCCGATCCGCCCGTGGTGCCGGGACGGATGTGGGCGCTGGGCCTGTACAAGTCCGTGGTCCTGGTGTTGTTCCTGCTGCGGCAGAACCCCGTCCAGCAAGCGGCGGCGGAACTGTTCCACATCTCCCAGGCCACCGTCTCGCGCCGGTGGACCACGCTGCTCCCGGTGGTGGAGACGGCCCTGGCCGAGCATGTGCCCGACCCCGCCGACGCCTCACACGGCAGGATCGTCCTGGCCGACGGGACCCTGGTCACCACGTGGGACTGGGCGAGCGAGGGCACCACGATGTTCTCCGGCAAGCATCGTGACACAGGCTTCAACCTGCAGGTCGCCGCCACTCTCAGCGGGGACCTGCTCGCCGTCTCCGCGCCGGTACCCGGCAGTCGGCACGACATGTACGCCTGGCGCCAGTCCCACTTTCCCAAAGCCTTCGCCGACCGGGAGAGCATGGGGGATCTGGGCTATGCCGGCTCCGGCATGCTCACCGCCCGCCGCAAGCCACCCGGTCAGGAACGCCCCGTCAAAGACAAAGTGTTCAACCAGAGCATCGGCAAGCTCCGCGCCGCCGTCGAACGAGCGATCGCACATCTGAAGGACTGGAAGGTCCTCGCCACTCGCTATCGCGGCCCTCTCACCCGGTTCCCCCTCGTCGCCAAGACCGTCACCGCCCTCGCCTTCTACAAGAACGGCTGGTGACCCCGTGAATAAGCCTCCAGGACTCAGTTTGTGATCAGCGTGCGGCGTTGAATGCCTGGCGGATCTCGCTCGGGATACGGCCGCGGGCGTTGACCTTGTAGCCGTTGTCACGTGCCCATGCCCGTACTTCCTCGGCGCTGGCAGCCACGGGCGTCTTTCGCGTGCGTGCCGACTTGATCCGCCTCATCTTGCGGCCGTTTTCAATGAACTGACGCAGGGCCGAGTCCAGTCTGTCGTAGCTCTCTGGCGTCAGGTCAATTTCATACTCGACGCCATTGAGTGAGAATCGGTACGTAGAAACCTCGTCGGATTCGATGCCGGTGAGGTCGTCCATGTAGATAGTCACAACCTTTTGAACCATGAAGGAATCCTACCCCATTAATTGACCCCATATTCCGGCGGGAAAGCGCCAACCCGCCCGCCCGGCGATAGGATTCTCAATATCATGGAATCTTGAGGGCGCACGCCTCGGAGCTCGATCACTATATGACGCACTTCCGTGCTCAGTCGAAGGAGCTGGAGACTGGTCTGGCCGCCCATGTAGGCGGTACAGGCGGAAGACTTTCACTGCGATTTCGTCGCGGTCAAGGGCGAAGCCGTCCGGGAGCCCAGCAAGTAGTTCGAAATCCTACTGCCGGTCACCGCTCCGCCCACGGCGCTGAGGGGCCAGGGTCCGAACTCTGCTGCGGACAAGGCGGCGCCCGAGCTCACTGCACCTTCTATCGCTACCGCCGCCGCCCGATGCATTCAGCTGGCACGGGCCGCGGCATCGGGCCAGGGCGTCGTCCAGGCCCACGGACGGGACGGCGCGCGGGTCCCCTTTCCTCTCGCGCCCCCGTCAGGCGCCGAAGTGCTGTGCCCGAAGGATCAACACGACGTCATCGCGGTAGTCCTCCTGGTACCAGACCATGACAGGTCCCTCAGCGAATGTTTTGACGCCGGAGGCGGCTTCGGTGACGTCGAAAAGCGTGCCGATGCGGCGGACGCCGACGGCATCAGCGATGCGCTGCGCGATCGCCTCGACGTCTTGAGTCTGCGTCTCGCTCAGGCCACCGACGACGTTTTCAGCGTCGGGTTCGTACTCCCAGGTCCAGTCACTCACGCGGCGGCGGCCTCCGCCTGGGCGAGGAGCGCAGCGAGTTCGGATGCTGCGGCGCGGCGCTGGGCGCGGTCGTCGGATTCGCTGACGATGCGCTGACACTCACGGAAGCGGGCGAGGCGTTCAGGGAATCGGGCGACGCCCACCCATGACCACCAGTGTTCAACGAACGCGCGGGGCGGCGTGAGGGTGTACTCGTCGCGGGCCTTGCGGATCGCGTCGTCCCACTGCTGATCGAACGCGGCGATGGCGGCCGGGTCGAGCTGCGCAACGGCGATACGGAGCGCGGCGGGGGTCTTCTCCGGCATGGGGATGAGCGGGGCGCCGGGGGCAATGGTGGCGTGCGACATGGGCGGCGTTTCCTTAGTGGCGGCGGTCAGGCGGGGACGATTGGCGCTGTCTGGCCGGGGATGGTGTCGGCATTCCCGGCGTGCTCCTCATCGGCCTTCTCGGCGTTCCGCTCGGCGAGGCGGGCGGCGGCGCGGTCGCGTGCGAGGTAGAGGCCCTTGGCGTTGCGGCCGGTGGCTACGGACAGGGCGGCGGATGCGCCGGCCGGCATGTCGTCGCGGGTGAGCACCTCGTAGGAGATCTGGTCGAAGGCGGCGAGAGCTTCGGCCTCTTCCTCGGCGTGGCGCTTGCGCATGGCGTCAATCCGGGCGGCGGCGTCGGCGGCCCGCTTGATGAGCGGGTGGGTCATGGCGGCGTGGGTCCGCCTCGAGGTGGCCATGGAGTTCATGGTGACCGCCACTGTTCTGTGTAGTCAACTCCACGAAACGACCGGCTTCCGCATCGAGCGGTACGGCTCATCCGCCCGGATGCGGTCGGCGGGAATCAGGGTTGCGTTGACGATGATGTAATCGCCCTCCCCCAGACGGCGAGGGCCTTGTGCAGTCCGGGTGCCCACGCGGCCAGCGCCTCGGGCGTCTCAGCAACGTGCCGCCGGGCTGAACCGCCTGTGAGACTCCGATACCCGGCACCAGCCCTCAGGTCCAGGATCTCGTGCGGCGCCGGTGCGGTGCCGCAGTGCCCGGCAAAGCTGGCCTTCACCGCGGTGCGCACGCGGCTGAGCAGCCGCAGGACTGCAATGGCCGAGTGCGGGCACAGCGTGCTGCCGGAGACGTCCTCGGTCCGGGTGAGGTGCCGGCCAAGTCCCGTGCGGCCTCGTCGGGATTCTCGCTACGGTGCGGGATCAGCAGAACCGCCCGCCCCCTACCCGGACGGAGAGGCGGGGCGATGGTCGCGGGACGCCTCGTGAGCTCAACTGGTGGGCTGTTTCCGCCTGTTCGGAGGTTGACGAGCAGAACCCGTGGCCCGTCTGGAGCGTCGTGTGGGCGCCGGGTCCCTTCCCGCTGGCCTTCACGAGGGTGGCCGCCCGCCACACTCTCCAGAGAGTTGATCAAGTCCGTTCTCGTGTCCGCCGGCACATGGGCCCGGCTGTCCGCCACAGGGAGGAGACCGTGGCATTGAACCCTGTGCCCAGCACGAGAACTGCGTTGGGTGTGGCTTTGGCGCACCCAACTGCGTTCCTGCGCAAGCCGACGCCCTGCCGGGATGGCAGGGCGTTGGTGGACCAGCCGTCCGGCCGACGTCTACTCCTCCTCGATCACGGGAGCATCGGGGGCGTTCTTCTTCACGGACTCGATGCCGTTGAGGCAGGAGGCCTTGCTCTCGTATGCCTCGCCAACCGCGATGATCTCACCGTTTCCGGCCTTGAGGCGAAACCGGTACTTGCCTGCTTTGTCCTTGTAGACCTCGAACTTGCCTGCCATGACCTGTACCCCTCTCGCGTGCCCCCTGGTGGCGGGGCCTTCGCCCCGCAGAGGTGAGCACCGTTGCATGTGGTTATGCGCAAGCATCATGTGGTTAATCCAAAACGGTTCGGGTTCTGCGTCGTTGTTCGCAGCGTGAGTGAGCTAGTGGGAGACGCGCGGCACTTGTCACCGCCGGCGCAGGAAGCGCTGCGGTTGCGGGCGGTGACCGCGCTGGTCGAGGGACACTCCCGCGGGGACGTGGCAGAGATGTTCAGGGTGTCCCTGAAGGCGGTCGACGGGTGGTGGGCGAAGTGGCAGGCGGGTGGACGTGAGGCGCTGGCGGCGCAGCCCCGGGGCAAGCGGGTCGGGGACCATCAGCTGATGTCACAGACCGAGCAGCAGGCAGTGCGGCAGGCCATCCTCGACCACCGGCCATGTGACCTGGGCCTGAACGGGCAGCTGTGGACACGCGACCAGATCGGCGTGCTGATCGCCAACCTGCACCAGGTCCGCCTGACCGAACCGGGGGTGAGCAAGTACCTGCACAGGTGGGGACTCTCCTTCCAGCGGCCGGACAAACGGGCCACCGGGCAGGAAGCAGACGCGGTGCGATGCTGGCGCGAAAAGATCTGGCCCACGATCCGGGCGAAAGCGAAGAACGAGAACGCCCAGGCCCTCTTCGTCGACCAGATCAGCATCCACACCGGCCGAGTCACCGGAGGGACCCCGGGCGAAAACGACCGCCCACCGGCCCTGCCCCACACCGCCAACCGGTTCTCGGCCAACGGGATAGCCGCGATCACCAGCAGGGGACAGACACACTTCATGGTCCACACCGGACAGCTCGACACGCGAGTCCTATGCCGCTTCCTGGAACGCGTCACCGAACACTTCGGCAAAAGGATCCACTTGATTGTGGACAGCCACCCAACCCATCACTCCCCCATGGTCCAGGACTGGACCACCGTCTACCCCGACCGGATCGAACTGCACTACCTGCCGACAAGGCCGTATCGGTCAGCGCAGACCGGCCAGCCGGTCCGGGCAGCGCACACGCATCACCGTCACCGTCGACACCTGGCAGGCCGCGACGTCCGCAGTCATGTGTCCTGTGCCGCCGAACCCTGGCCGCGTGCCATCGAAGTCTGACCGGCATCATCCCTGGTCAGCAGGGTGCGATCCCGTGTGGCCTTCGGGTCGCCACATTCGACCGCGCAACCCGAGTGGCCCTCCCTTGGTGTCGAGGCCGGTCGCGGCGAGTCTCTGACGCGTAAATAGGTCCAGGTCAGGGGTTGTTTGGGCAGGGCTGAGTGTCCGGTGGCCGCAGCGGCTGCCCCTGAGTTCCACAGTTAGCGGTGTCGACTAGGGAACGAAAACGTGGGTTGACCTGCTGAAACGCCTGTGAGCACGCCGAGATGGCGTGTCACTAGGTGGGGGGATAGTGCCTGGTCAGCGGCCTGCGGTCAGATCGATGATCTTCTTGGGCGGGATGACGTTCAGGGCGGTGAAGATGTCGCGCTGGGGCTTGGTGAGGTCGGTGGACTGGCGGAAGGTGCCGGCCGGGCCGGTGTAGGTGACCGCGTGCAGGCGCTGGAGTTCGGCGCGCAGGCGGTTCCAGGTCTGGCCGGTGGAGGTCTCGGTGACGCGGATCAGCAGCAGGGCGAGCCAGCAGAGCAGGACGTGGGCGCGGATGCGGTCCTCGCGGCGGTGGTAAACGGGGCGGAGATCGAGAATTTGCTTCATGTCGCGCCAGCCGCGCTCGACTTCCAGGAGCTGTTTGTAACCCAGGGCGATGTCCTCGGCCGACAGCTTCGGATCCGAGGAGCGCAGGAGGTACTTCCCGTCGAGGTTGGCCTCGGCGGCGATCTTCTTCTTGTCCACCCGCAGCAGCCCGCTCGGGGTGGTGCGCAAGAACCGTTTCAGGCCGGGCTTGGTGGACAACACCCCAGCCAGCTTGTCGCGTTCGGGCCTGGGCAGCTTGTCCGTGCCCTCGATCGCCTCGGTGAGCTGGGTGACCATCCGCTGACGGATCGCGGCGTCGCGGGTGGCCTGGTCGGGGTTGAAGCAGATCACGAACCGGTCGTCGGTTCCGATGTTGACCTCCTTGACCTGGAGGTTGTCGCGCACGGACGCATAGCGGCCCTGCCGCGAGAGGGCGGCGCGTACTTCGGGTGATCCGGTGCGGAGTTTCTCGCCGATGATGTAGCCGCCGCCTCCGCGCATCAGCGCCCGGCGGTTGGCGGCGGAGGTGAAGCCGCGGTCGGCGACCCACACGATCTTCGACAGTGTCCACTCGCGCAGGTCGTCGCGGACCTGCCGGATCAGGGCCTGGTCACCGGTGTTGCCGGGCCAGGACCACACCCGCACCGGGATCCCGTCGCGGGTGACGGCCATGCCAATGACGACCTGGGGCAGATCGTCGCGGGAGTCCTTGGACTTGCCGTGGGTGCGGAACCCGTCGTGCCGCACCGCGTCTTCGGCCGGCGCGTCGGCGGCCAGGCGCTCGCCGTGTTCGTCGCGGGCGACAGGTTCGTCGGCGTCCTCGGTCTCGAAGTACGTGGAGGTGGTGTCGAAGAACAGCAGGTCCACCTCCAGGTTGAGCAGGTCGGTGACCTGGAAGTACGCCTCCTTGGCCAGGGCCGGCTCGATGGTCAGCAGGTAATCCATGGCTCGGTAGCAGGCTTCGTCACTGATCGCCTCCAGGCCGTCTATGTGGACGTCGTCGGCGATCCACTCGGTCGCGGCGAGCTTGCTGGAGGCGGCCAGGGCCCGGTTGGCGACCAGCGCGAACAGCACCCGCTCGACGCGCGGATCCAGCCGCCGCCCGGCCAGTTGGCGGTGCACGACACCGTCGAGGCCGATCCGGTGCCAGAGTCCGTCCAGCGCGTGCACCCCGCCCCACGGCCTGGAACTGATCAGTGACAGGGCCAGCCAGGCCGCGTCGCCGCCAGCCGGGACGATCTGTCCGCTCCGGGCAGCGAGCGCGGCGGTGAAGAGGCGGTCGGCGATGCCCGCCCGGGCCGGCAGGTCGAGCTCCGCCAGGGCTGCGATCAGACGGTCGACGAGTTGCTGCTCGCCGCCCCAGTAGCGGGACGGGCCTCGGGCGGGCGCGGCGATCAGCCCGGGGCGGATCACTTCCAGGCGGGGCATGACCGTTCCCTCGAGATGGCGGAGGGCGGGTTCGAAGGCCTGCATCTCGGCGGCGAGGTCCCGCTCGACGACGCGCAGCTGCGGGCAGCGGGCCTGCGCCACGCGGGCGCGCATGCGTCGGCGTACCCCGGCTCGGCGTGCGGCTTCCGAGCACGCCACCACGGCGTCGCGGTGGACAACCGCGACCGGCTCTTCGCTGAGGGCGCCGGCCACGATGACCGGGAAGTCGGGAATCCAGCCAACGATGCGGCGAGACTCGCGCATCGTTGCTCACCCCACCACGCTCAGGAGGGCACGCCTCTGGTGTGCGGAGCCCTCCACGGCGGCAGGCTCCCCAGGACCTCCGGCCGGGCCTCGGCGGGCTGGATCGGGGCGGCCGCCCCGTCGGGGCCGGGCAGCTCTCGGCGTACCGTGGCGCGGCCGCCGCGCCACGGCCGACGGCCGCCACTTTCACCCGCCGTCCCTGCAGTAGACCGTGTCCGCCGCCGACGCCCTCCCAGGTCGCGGTGACTTGACGAACGAGATGCGGTCCGGGTCGATGCCGTGACCGTCGGCGAGCCGCATGATGATGCCGGTCAGGCAGTAGTGGACGATCAGGTGTGCCCATACTTCCTGGCGCACCAGTGCCGGGTCGGCCGACCGCAGTACTTCCTGCCGGCCGCGCTGGAAGGTCTTGAGCTGGCGGTATGAAGATTCCGCCTCCCACCTCTCGTGATACAGGGCCGCGAGTTCGTCCGCGGGGTAGGTGTCTGTGTCGAAGAGATCGGTCAGGAGCCGGATCACCTCGCCGCCGTCGACGCGGTACTCGATCACACGGACCAGTACGCCGCCCGGGTGCGCGCCTTTCTGCCCGCCGAGGTTCATCCGCGCCAGGTAAGTGCCGTCGGGCAGGCGCTGCACCGGACGACGCGCGACGCAGGAGCGCGCCCGCAGCAGAAGGTGTGCACCGGCGGTGGTGTATGCCTTCCACAGTTCCACTCCGGGAAAGCCCCGGTCCATGATCACGAGCATTCCGTCGGCCGAAGCAGCCATGGCGACGGCCAGGTCGCGTTCGCCGCCGTTGAAGCCGCCCACCCGTGCGTCGATGGCGGCGTGGGTGCCGGTCTCGGTCAGTGTCACGACCCGGACCTGCGGAAATCCTCCTGGTTTTCCGCGCGAGTCCTTCGGGCCGCCGAAGGCGTGCCGGTTGGCCTCGTTGTCCGGCACGTCCAGCAGGAACCCGTCCACCGCGGCAAGACGCATCCCCCGCCAGAAGGATCCCGCCAGCCCGGGCGGGGCCAGCGGCCCGGCCAGTCTCCGGAACAGCATCTCCAGCACCTCAGGCCCCAGACGCTCCCGGGCACGGGTGAACGACGCCCTGTTCGGGATGTGTTCGCCCATCCCGGCGATCGCGCCCGTCAGGTTCTCCGCGACATCGTCATAGGAGTCCTGATGGAACAGGGCCAGGGCCAGCGTGAAGTACACCGTGAAGCCAGCCGGCAGAGCACCCGGCCGCCGGTCCCGCTTGCGGCACCCGCCCAGCACCTCGTCCACCAGCGCTGGCGTCACCCACCGCGTCAGCAGCCCCAGCCGTACCCGATCAGACAGCCCCACCCACGGATGACCCATGCCTGACCCATGCCCGGCCACGAGCACCACCCCACGGTCTCACCGGACACCCCCGCCAACTCCACCATTCAAACAACGGCATTGCGTGACGTACATGAGGTGCGGTCCCTGGGACGTCAGGTTGCACGCCGTAGGAGGACGACGACGCTCTCGCCCATGGGCGTGTCAGTGACTCCGTGTAAGTCCAGGGGGTTCACTTGAGGGGGGCTTGTCAAGTTGCTGTTGTGGCAGGTGAGTTGGACCGTGCTGGAGTGTCGGGTGGTGCGTGGTGGCTGTGGGTTCAGCCGGTTGTGGCCAGGAGGGTGGTGCCGGTGATCTGGTGCCAGATGGTGTGGCGGTTGGGCATCTCGGTGCGGCAGGCGGAGGCGGTGAGCTTGTGGCGGCGGGGCCGGAAGTGGGGTGAGATCCGGGAGAAGCAGGACAGGAGCCGCTGGGCCGCACCCACACTGCGGAAGCCCTGCATCGCGTACTCGCGCCGGCGCGTGGGGACATGGCTGCTCTCGGCCCGGTTGTTCAGATACTTCAAGCTTCGGTGCTCCACTGACGGCATCGCCTCGCGGTGGGCGGCGCCGTAGGAGCGGAGCCTGTCGGTGACCACCACTCGCGGCACGGTCTCGGTGCCCTTGAGGAGCCTGCGGAAGAACCGCTTCGCCGCGGCGGTGTCCCGCCTGTTGGTCACCAGGACGTCCAGCACGTTGCCGTCCTGGTCGACCGCCCGCCACAGATACCGCTGACGCCCGTTGACCTTGATGAACACCTCGTCCAGATGCCACCGGTCCCCCGGACGGGGCTGCCGACGGCGCAGCCGCGCGGCATACTCCGGGCCGAACCGCTCGCACCAGGCCCGGATGCTCTCGCAGGACACCTGGATGCCGCGCTCGAACAGCAGCTCCTCCACGTCTCGGAAGGAGAGCGGGAAACGGTGGTACAGCCAGACCGCGTGCGCGATCACCTCGGGCGGGAACCGGAACCCTTTGTACGACGGCGGCGTGTCCACGAGCAGGCCCCCCACAACGATCTCCATGAAGATCATCTCACGCCCCACCGCACAACCTGCCAAGCCCCGGCGGCGCGGATGCGGTCCTCGACCCCGTCGCGCTGAGGGTGCCACAGTTCGAGCGCCGCGATCGCTACGTCCTTGGTGTGGGTGGCGAAACAGGTCAGCCGCATGCCGTCGGCATCGGTGAAGCGTAATTGGGCGCCGGGGTGCGGCCGTTCCTTGCGGACGATCTGCTGCATCGCCTTGGGCCGGCCGGTCATGCAGTCGCGGCCAAGGCGCCGTCCCGGATCTCGCCGTACGGCTCGAGGGCCGGCGTCCAGGTCGATGCCGGTATCTTCAGAACAGCCTGGTGGATAACATCGGTGATGGTCATGCCGAGTGAGTAGGACAGCCACCGGCCGCGGGTGGAAAGCAAGTCGGCAAACTCGTGGGTGCCCCCGCCCGAGTCGGTGCGCACCAGCGTCTGCCGTCCCCGCCGGTACCTTTTCGGCAGGGGGAGGGCGCTTGGCATTTCCGGAACCACAGGCCTGCCCTGGCCTTTACGCCTCCGGCTGGCTCATTGCATCACTGCTGGTGAATGAGCTGTCACCGTCGGCCTGGGGCCAGGCGAGGGACGGAGTATCGCTCCCACTGTTGAGCGCGTCGTTGAGGCCCTCCGTGAAGCCTTGGGTGGCACCGTCGGCCATCGCCTTGGCTTGCGAGGCGTCCCCACCCAAACTGCTGAATCCATCGGTGAAGCCGCTTCTGAAGGCCTCGGCCAAATTGGCCCCTTCTTCCCCCTGCAAACTCTGCTGGGCCGGAGGCTGCGCCTGCTGCTGTCGGACAGCGTCAGCCCACGCCTTCAGCTGCTGCGCCTGCTGAGGCTGCTGCGCCTGCGCCTGCTGCGCCTGCGCCTGCTGCGCCTGCGCCTGCTGCGCCTGCGCCTGCTGCGCCTGCGCCTGCGGAGCCGACGAACCCGATGAACTCGCGGTGCTCGACGACGGGGTCTGCTGCGTCGACGAACCCGACTGCGGAGCCTGCTGAGCCTTTTGGGCCGACTGGGCCAGCTGACTCACTGCAGCCACTATCTGCTGGCCCAGTGCCGCCCATGGCTGCTGGGCCGACACCGAGGCAGCCGACTGCGAGGCAGCCGACTGCTGCGCCGCCGCGGGCGTCTGTTGACCCGAGACCTGAGCCGACAAGACTGCAGCCAAAGCACTCCGCTGCTCCGGGGTGAGCTTGGAAACCGCCTGATCCAGCCCCTGCAACTGCTCCTTAGGAAGCTGCCCCAACACCTGCTGCGCCGCCGCCGGCGCCTGCTGACCCGAAACCTGAGCCGACAAGACCGCAGCCAAAGCACTCCGCTGCTCAGCAGTCAGCCCCGAAACCACCTGCTTAAGTTCCTGCAACTGCTCCCTGAGTTCCGCAGCTGCAGTGTCGCTATAGTCCACGAAAAGGTGTGTTGACCTGCGGATATGCGTGATCGCACGCCGGATCGGCGTGTGTCTAGGCGTGGGCGTTCGTGCTGGTCAGGCGGGTGTGCCGGGTTCCAGGGTGATGATGCGCTTGGGTTCGGTGACGCCGAGCTTGGCGAGGATGGCGCGCTGGGCGGTGCTGGTCTCGGTGCGCTGGCGGAAGGTTCCGGCAGGGCCGGTGAAGGTGCCGACGTGGATGCGCTCGAGCTCCTCACGCAGGTTCAGCCAGGTGTCGTCGCAGGTCGTCTCGGCGATGCGGATCAGCAGCAACGCCAGCCAGCAGAGCAGGACATGGGCGCGTATCCGGTCTTCCTTGCGGTGGTAGACGGGCCGCAGATCGATGATCGTCTTCATATCGCGCCAGCCTCGCTCGACTTCCAGCAACTGCTTGTAGCCGGTCGCGATGTCCTCGGCGGACAGATGAGGGTCGCTGCACCGCAGCAGGAACTTGCCGTCCAGTCGCTCTTCGGCTTTGATCGCCGTCTTGTCGACCCGCAGCAGCCCGCCGGGGGTGGCGCGAAGGAAGCGGTGCAGGCCGGGCTTGGTGGACAGCTTCCCACGCAGTTCCGCGCGCTTGAGCGGCTTGAGCTTGTCGGAGTCCTTGATCGCTTCTTCGAGCTGGGCCAGGAGGTCGGCACGGATCGCAGCGTCGCGCTTGGCCTGGTCGGGGTTGTGGCAGATCACGAACCGGTCGGCGGTATCGGGGAGTTGGACTTGCTTGACCTGCATGTTGTCGGCCACGTGCGCGTAGCGTCCCTGGCGCGACAGGGCCGCTTGGGCGGCGGGTGAGCCAGAGCGGATCTTCTCGCCGAGGATGTAGTGGCCTCCGGCCCGCTGCAGGAAGCGGCGGTTGGTCTCGGAGGCGAAACCGCGGTCGGCGACCCAGACAACCCGGGTCAGCTTCCACTCGCGCAGGTCCTCACGGACCTGGCGGATCAATGCCTGGTCTGCGGTGTTCCCGGGCCAGCTCCAGATTCTGATCGGGATGCCGGTGCGAGTGACGGCCATGCCGATGACGACCTGCGGCAGGTCGGGTCGGTGGTCCTTGCTCTTCCCGTAGGCGCGGAACGACGCCGGTTTCTCATCGTCGCCGGTGCTTTCGGCGGCCTGGCTCGACTGCGTCGTGTCGGCCGGCTCGTCAGGAAGGCGGCGGCCGTGTTCGTCGCGGGCAGCGGGGGTGTCGGCTTCGCCGGTTTCGAAGTAGGTGCTGGTGGTGTCGAAGAACAGCAGGTCGACTTCGAGGTTGAGCAGGTCGGCGACCTGCCAGTAGACCTCTTCGGCGAGTCTGTCCTCGATCTTCAGGAGCCAGTCCATCGCCCGGTAGCAGGCGTCGTCGCTGGTGGCGGCGAGGCCCGGGATGTGGCTGTCGTGCTCGATCCAGCGGGTGGCAGCGAGCTTGGAGCTCGGTGCCAGGGCCCGGTTGGCGACCAGCGCGAACAACACCCGCTCGGCGGCCGGATCCAGACGGCTGCTCGTCAGGAGCTTCTTCATGACCGTGTCGATGCCGATGCGGTGCCACAGGCCATCCAGGGCGTGGGCGCCACCCATCGGCCGCGAGGCCAGGAACGTCAGGTCCGCTCCGGAGGTGGCCCGCAGGGCGGCGGCCGGGTCCAGGAGCTTGGCGAGCGAGGCGACCAGGCGCTCAATGCCGGCACGGTCGAGTTGGTCCTCGCGGCCGAAGCTGTGCAGCACCTGCGGGCGGGAGGTGCCAGTGGCGGCGTCCCACTCGTTGTGCGCCAGTTGCAGGTAGCGCACGGTCGAGCCGTCCTTGTTCTTCCGCGTCGTCGCCCGTACGTACATGGTTCCAGACCTTAACAGCATTACCGCAGCTCAACGCATAGTGATCAAGCGGAACGTGTTACTAGGCGATTCTGGCCTTTCCACCAGGCCGGAATCCCCTCACCTGCGACAACGCCCTCCTCCCTGCCAGGCCCCCGCCATTAACTGCGGAACGCAGGTGCTCCTGAGGAAGCTGAGCCAACACCTGCTGCGCCGACGTCTGTGCCTGCGCCTGCGAGTCCGCAGCAGGCGCCGTCTCCGCCGCCAGAGCCTGCCCCGCAGTGACCGCCCCCCCCCCGCCGCAATCGTCAACCCGACCACCGCCGCTCTCACACCTAAACGACCCGGCACCCCGGGCAACCCCCGCGACGCCCCAGCCCTGCGATGACGACCCGACACACCACGACTCGAACGAGCACCCATGATTCTTCCCTTTCCCTCTCCTTTACAGACAACGGAACAGCAGCCACCGCAGAAGCTGCCAGCCACACCACCGGAGCCCGGCGAGGGGCGGAGCCACCAACTACTGCTGAACCTCGCCGATTGGCCTGAGCAGACAACTGGTTGATGGCCCGAATATCTCGGCGAGACGGCCTGTCAGCGAGACAATCACATCAATCCGCCGACGTCACCCCCCGACCGGCCAGGCACTCCGTTACGCAAGAAGAGACGTGATCCAGGACAAATCAAGAAACGAAACAGAACAGCTCCTCGAGGCAAAGAATGTTATGCACGGCGTGCCAAGACAGCCTGCCCCGGAACAGCACGCGACCAAAGGCAGTCTTATCCCAGGCACCCGCCCAGGCGACGCAAGTCACAATGCCGGCGACAGCGATGATCAGCGGAGATTTTCCGGCTACATGGCGCAGCAACGAGAGATCTTCCCGCTCAATTGGATCTATCCGCCTGTACTTCAGGCACAGACCGCCACTCGCGAGAACCGCCCTTCTCCGCCGTACAGCAGGGCGCCACGCACGCCCGATCAGTGCACGCAACGATCACACTCGCGAACACAGCTGGCACCTTGCTGCCCATATCGGGGAAGACGTGCCCCAATCTCGGCCGCCGAAGAAATACCTGGAACCGGCCCGACGGCCAGTGAACAAGCGAGAACGGAGCGGTAACCGCCGCCACGCAGAGCACGAGTCGGGAAGTGCCCAATAAACGGCGGATCCGATGATCAATCTCCCACTGGAAGACGGGGAGTTCCTCTATCTCGCGACCGTGCTGGACTGCTTCAGCCGCAAAGTCGTCGGCTGGTCCATCGCCGACCACATGCGCACCAGCCTGGTCACCGACGCACTGCAGATGGCGGCTGCGACCCGCAGCAGCCTGGACGGCGCTGTGTTCCACTCCGACACGGAGCCCAATACGGCTCCAAGGGCCTTCGCCCGTCTATGCGACCGGCTCGGAGTGACCCGGTCGATGGGCGCGGTCGGCACCAGCGCGGACAACGCGTCCTGCGAGAGTTTCCACGCGTTCCTGAAACGCGAGACCCTCCAGGGCGCCCGCGACTACGGCGACGTCGGCACCTGCCGTGCGCCCTCTGCCCGTGCGGCAGGCAGTGCTGACTTGTCGATCAAGGTGGGCCTTTCCCCCGCTCTCCATCGGGTGTGTCCACAATTGATTTTGGACACACCCTCTCTCCCCCTGCCCGCCGTGCGGTGCAGGGCTACCTGGGCTCAGGCGGGCCCCGGGCGCGTCATTTTGTCTTCCCGTCAGGGTGGCCGGGCAGGGCGGAAAGCCTCTGCCCTGTACAAGGCTGCGGCCGACGGTCTGCCCACCCTCGCCGACAGCGGCTACCAGGGTGCCGGGATCGGCATCCACCACCCGTTCAAGAAGCCCCGCGGTGGCTCCCACCTGCAGCTTCACTTCGACACCCGCACCTACAACGCGCTGTTGCGGGGCGCGCGGGCGCTGGGCGAACGGGCAGCAGCCGAGCTCAAGGAACGCTGGCGCACCCTCAAGCGCATCACGCTCAGCCCCAACCGCATCGGCGCCATCACCAAGGCCGCCCTCGTCCTCAACAACACCTGGCGATGACTTCCATTGAGAAAACCTCACTGGCGCACCAACCTCACCCTGCGCCAACTCGTGCCGCTGTCCGGCTGCCGACCGCATCACCGCAGTCTGACCGATTCCACCGACCGTGTAAGGTCGCCATGCAAATCATCATAGCCATCGCGCCGGACGCATCGGAAAAGACGTTGGCTTATTCGAGAAACTGGACAAAGGGAATTTACCTATGTTCACACAGTCATCATGTCGTTGGAAGTCCTTCCCCCTCTACCTCCCCGTACTGCTGCTGGCAGTCGTTGGTTGTGGCGTAGAAGGAGATGTCGCTGCCGGAGGGGCTCAGGGGGCAAAGTCGGCGCGTTCCGCAACTCCGGCATCCCCATCCGCTCCGGCGTCTTCGCAAGGGCCCTTAACCGCAGAGCTGCCACCTATTGGGGACGCCGAGCTCTCTCCAGCCGTTCGAGGAAAAAAGGTGCTTGTTGTGGGTGACTCCTGGGCTGAACGGTTGGGGGAAGGAATGGTCAAGGTCGCCTCAAGCGGAAATGTAATCGTGAACGCTGGTGTGGGCGGGTGCGGAATCATGCTGCCAGATTTGGTAGACGGGGAAAGGGTGAGGAGTGACTGTTTGGAGTGGCCGCAGAAATGGCCTGAATACATTGCGAAATACAGGCCGGATGCTGTCCTGCTGCGAACGACAACCTGGGATCTGCACCCGCAATCCTTCGACGGGGCTGGCGTCCAGCTCACCATTGAACACCCAGGTTTTCGTAGGAGATTCGAAAAAAACATGGGGAAGGCTATTGATATTCTCGCGAAGAATGGCACGCCTGTCTATCTAACTACCGACAAGCTGCAGGAGGAAGGTATCTGGAGGTCCTCCTCGATCGAAATGAACAAGGTCATTAAAGAGGTCTCTCAAAAATATAAGAGCAGAGGTGTGCATATTCTGGATCTCGCTGAACAGCTGTGCAACCGCGACGACTGCCCGTCAGTGATCGACGGTCGAAGGCTGTACGACGAGACCAGTCACCCCGTCGGCTGGAGCCGCGACCGGCTCGCCACCTGGATCCTCAACTCCATGTTCGCCACTCGCTCCACAGGCGCCACATCCTGACCGGGACGATCGCCGGGTTCGTTGATCTTTCCGGGGCGGCTGTGGGGTCCGGGGCGTCGGTGTCGTACATAGGGTTCAGGTTTCGGCGGCGATCATCTCCATGTGGTGTGGCTGTACTTCCGTTTCCCGCTCAGCTGGTGCGAGGTGGAGGCACGGCGCTGTCAACTTGATTGGGGTGGGGGGGCTGGTTGTGGTGTGGCAGGTCGTGGTGAGGGCGAGCGGCGGCCTTGGTCCAGCCTGCCGTGGCCAGGGTGGTGACGCCGGTGATGTGTGGTCCCAGACGGCGAAGCGGGTGGTCATCTCGCCCGGTAATCGGGCGCGGTCATCAGGTGATGGCGGGGTCGGAGGGCGAGATCCGGCTGAATGCGGTGAGGAACTTCTGGACTGACCGGGGTGAATGGGAAGCCTTTCATGGCGTGTTCGCGCTGGCGGGTGGGCTGGTGTGAACCTCGATTCGTCAGCGGGTTTCGGTCGCTGAGTGATCCGGCGGTTCGCCCGTAATGTCCTCTGCCGTTGGAGGACGGGCCGTCGCGTAACGCCGCGGGGTGCGCCGGGTTCCACAGGCCCGGAGACTGCGGTCCTCCTCCTTCCTGGTCCTGGTCGGGGCGGGGCCGGCTGTCAGGTGACGGCCGGAAGCTGTGTGAGCCTGCTCCAGCAGGTGGTGAACGCCTTTGCCCAGGGCCAGGTCCGTTCGATGCGCAGGTAGCGGCGTCGGGCGTGGTCGGCGAGGCGGGCGGGCAGGTGGTAGAGGCGGAAGCGCATGGTGTCCGGCTCGGCGTGTTCGAGCCCGTCCTGGTCGTGCAGGGTGAGCAGCCGCAGCCAGGCGTCGAGATCAGCCGCGAGGTTGCAGGCAAGCATCCATCCGGCGTTGACCTGCCACGACTTGGACGGGAGGTTGTGCAGGCCCATGGCTTTGCCGGTGCGGATGCGATCCTCGACCTCGGCGTGGTCGCGGTGCAGGGCATCGAGGAACTGGACCTGGTGCGAGCCGGGGATGCCCCACAGGTGCCGGATATTCGTCGCGGTGATCGAGTAGCGCCAGCCGGTCTGTTTCTCGAAGTCGGTCAGCTTCTTGTGCTGCCGCCGTGAGGGTCTGACCCGGCGGACGATCAGCCGCATCCCCTGGGGCCAGCCCTCGCGGGTGTTCACCCCGGTCAACTCGGCGACCTGGTAGCCCTCCTGGACGCTGCCGTCCTGGTGCAGGGAGGTCTCCCATGCGCTTTCGGGGAGTTTCGCGATCGCCGCCTCGTCCTCGGGCGTGATCTTCCAGCCGACGGTGTAACGGACCGTGCGCCGCTTCGTGTTCAGTGACTCCAGGTGCTCCAGCAGGCCGTGCGTGGCCCCGGCGCCGTCGACGCGGATGAGGAGCTTGGCCTGCGAGGAGCCGGGGACCTGCTCCAGACAGGCCGCCAGCACGCGCAGGTGGTCCTCGACGGTGTTCGCCCCGGCATTCCCGCAGCGCAGCTCCATTGCCAGGCTCTCACCGGTGTTCGCGCACCAGCCGGCCAGCGGGTGGAAGCCGAACGTGCCCTTGAACGTCGCCGCTGCCCCTTCCTTCTTCGAAGCGGCAGTGATGACCGTGGCGTCCAGGTCCACGACGATCCAGCCCTTCAAGTGCCGTCCGGCAACGGTGAGATAGGGGAAGCCGCCCGGCCGCAGATGCAGCAGGCCCCACACCTGGCGGCGCACCCGCCGCCGCACCTTCGCGATCTTTCGCAGCGTGTGTTCGTCGAGGCCGGCCAGCACCCGGCGCATCGTCGAGTCCGACACAGCCGGGCCGAAGAGCTGCTGGTGGTGCAGGTGGAGCTGCTCGGCCTCCAGCAGACTCCGTGCTCCGAGCACGATCGCCACAGCCAGCTGGACCAGCACCCCGCTCCGCTCCCGCCACCCGGCCGCCGTACTCGACGGCAGCACCCGGGCCAGTCCACCCGTCAGCCCCAGGCGGTCGGCCAGTTTCCGCAGCAGCACCGCCCCCGCGTGCCCTACCAGCTTCTTCCCGTCAGCAGCCACGGACAGCCGACGGTCCCACCCTGTACTCTCGACCACCAGAAAGGTGCCTTGCTCTCTGCAGCGGATACGACGTAGACACTCGCATCCTCGCAGGTCAACGGCACCTTTCTGCTGTCAGGCTGTCAGCTCAACCAATTCCGCTGAATAGCCAGGGTGAACTCTTCGCCCGGTTGTTCAGTCCCTTGCGGGAGCGGTGTTCTGCCGAGCGCATCGGTTCCCGCTGATCCGGCCGTAGGAGCGGCACTTGTCTGTGACCAGCGCCCTGGCCACCCCGGCACTGCTTCTTCATGAGCTTGGCCATGAACTGCTTCGCGGCCTTCGCGTGCCGCCAGGACTGGACCAGGATGTCCCGCACTTGGGGGTTCTGGTCCACGGCCGCCACGGGTACTGCCGCACCCTGTTGACCTTGATGAACGGCATTATCAAGTTGGGGGGCGGGGTGCGATGATCTTGGTGGGGATCGTCGTGGGAGGGGCCTGGCCGTGGAGTCTGAAGCGCCGTCGTACCGGGGGTTCCGGTTCCCGCCGGAGGTGATCGCGCACGCGGTCTGGCTGTACCACCGCCTTCGTGACGTGGAGGAGCTGTGCGAGGTTGTCAATTTGTTTGTGTATGTAGAGGTGTGTGGCCTTGCTGGTCGGGCCTGCGGGTTGGCTACAACACTGTGACTCTGTTGGTGATCTTCAGGAGTCATCCGGCGGCTGCGGTGCAGAGGGTGTGGAATCGGCTTGATCGTGTGCGTCCACGGGGTGTTTCGGCGATCCAGTCGGCGGTGCGGGTGAGGTTGCAGGCTATGGCGGTAAGTACGTGCTGGACGTGCGTCTTGGCGAGCCCGCGGTAGGGCGTACGCCGTAGGCCGTTGCTCCGGACGGTCTGGGAGAGCGTCGCCTCGATGCCGGCGCGGACGGCATAGCGTCGTTGCCATTGCTCGGTCTCCTGGTCGAGGCGGTTTTGGACCTGAATCTCGTGCAGCGGCCGTGGGAGCAGGGCGATCGAGCGGGGCCTGGTGGCCGAGGTGGTGCACGGGTGGCGGTCCGGGCAGGCCAGGCAGTCGGCCTTCGCGAAGCGGAACTGGAGGTATTCGTGGCCCTTGATGCGGAGCGTCCTCGCCGGGGTGCTGGTCTTTCCGCGGGGGCACGTTGCCTGCCGTAGATCCCAGTCGATCGTGAAGGCGGACTTTCCGAAGCCCTCGCCGCTCTTGGCCTGCTGGCTGTGGTCGGCGACGATCGGGCCGAGCAGCGTGATCCCGTGGGCCTGCTGGGCGCGTTGGACGCGGGCCGGGGTGATGTAGGCGGCATCGACCACGTGCTCGGCCGGGACCAGGGCGGCCTGCGCCAGGTCGTCGTGAATCTGCTCGGTGAGCTGCCCGTCCTGGACCGGGGCGATCGTGGTGGCGACGTGCACCACGATCTCGGGCCGCTGTTCCTCGCAGGTCTCGGTGTAGTGCACGCGGTAGCCGCTCCACTCGGTGCCGTTCTTGGTGCAGTAGTGCGCGTCGGTGTCGTAGGGAGAATCGAAGCGCAAACTCGCCGGTGGCAGCGCGTGCCCGTCACGCCAGCGGAGCTGTCCTTGTTCGTCCCAGTAGTAGTGGTGAACCCACACCTGTCGCAGGATTTCCACCTGGGGAAGTGTCCGCAGCCGGCCCGGGGCATCGGGGGACCACAGGGCGGCCAGCACCTTCTGCCCATCCCGTCCGAAAGTCTCCGCCCGCTCGGTCACGGCCTCCGGTCCACCAGGCACCTTCCTGATCTCGATCTTCCGCCCGTACCGCTTGTCCCACTCGGGTTCGATCAGTGGCTGCAGCCACTCCGGCGCGATCTCGGCCAGTTCCTCCAGGGCGGCCCGCAGACTCTCCCCGGCCAGCTCCAGACGGCTGAGCCGACGCACCGCGGCCAGCACATACGTCACGCCGGTACGCTGCCGCCCGCCGGCCTTCAGCAATCCCGCCTCGGTCAGCCGCGTGAGCATCACACGCAACATTCCGGAGGCTGTTTACTCCTCTGTGTAAGAGGTGATCTTGCTGGGTGCTGGTCGGGCCCCGGGTGACACCTGGAATGTGACGCACAGTGAGTGACCTGATGAACGAGTCCAGCCCGCACGCCGAGTCCGCAGAGCCGCGTGAGGAGGCGTCGAGGCGGCTGGCGGGGGCTTTATCGCCGGCGGCGATCGACCGGCTCCTGGCTGATGCGGAGGCGGCCGGGGTCGGTATTGACGGGGCCGGCGGGCTGCTGCAGCAGATGATGAAGGCGGTGCTGGAGCGGGCTTTGCAGGTGGAGATGGCCGACCATCTCGGTTACGAGGCCGGGGACCCGGCAGGCCGCGGCTCGGGCAACGCCCGCAACGGCTCCTACCCCAAGACGCTCACCACGGTGGCCGGCCCGGTCACGGTGGACGTGCCCAGGGACCGCCGGTCGGAGTTCGAGCCAGTGATCGTACCCAAGGGCCGACGGCGTCTGGCCCAGGTCGACGACATGGTGCTGTCGCTGTACGCCCGTGGCATGACCACCCGCGACATCACCGCCCACCTCAAAGAGGTCTACGGCAGCGAGGTGTCCCCGGCCCTGGTATCCAGGATCACCGATGTGGTCGCGGACGAGATAACTGCCTGGCAGAACCGCCCTGTTGACGACGTCTACCCCATCCTCTACATCGACGCGCTGACCGTGAAGGTCCGCGACAGCGGCATGGTCACCAACAAGTCCGCCCACCTGGTGATCGGCGTCGACGTGGACGGCATCAAGAACGTACTGGGCATCTGGCTGCAGGACAGCGAGGGCTCGAAATTCTGGCTGAACGTGCTCACCCAGCTGAAGAACCGCGGCCTGCGCGACGTCCTGATCGTGTGCTGCGACGGGCTGGCAGGCCTGCCCGAGGCCATCACCACAGTCTGGGAGAAAGCCCTGGTCCAGACCTGCGTGACCCACTTGATCCGCAGCTCGATGAAATACGTGTCGCACGGTGACCGCAAGCAGGTGGCCGCCGCCCTCAAACCGATCTGCACCGCCGCCACGGAATCCGAGGCACTGACCGCGCTGGACGAGCTCCGGTCAAACTACGGCAAGAACTACCCTGGCCTGATTGCCAGTTGGGAACGGGCCTGGGAAGAATTCATCCCCTTCCTCGCCTTCGACCGCGAGATACGCAGGGTCATATACACGACCAACGCCATCGAATCCCTGAACTACCAGCTCCGCAAGATCACCAAGACGCGCGGCCACTTCCCCAGCGACGACGCCGCCGTCAAACTCCTCTACCTCGGCATCCGCCGCATCCAAGGGCCGCCACATCGACGGCGACGGTCCCATCCCCAAAGGCCGCGTCCGCGGCACCGGCACCCTCGGCTGGAAACGCGCCATGAACCACTTCATGCCCGCCTTCCCCGACCGCTCGGAGAAGCGCCGACGTGTGCTGTCCGCGCGGTTCACGGTCTACTGCGTGCTGGCGATGTCCTTGTTCCCGCAGGCCGACTACCTGGAGGTCCTGCGTCTGGTGAAGACCGGCGATCCGAGCCTGCGGCCCTGGACCGGGGTGAACAATTCGTCGCTGACCAGGGCCCGGCAGCGGCTGGGATGGACCGTAATGCGGGAACTGTTCCGGGCTGTGGCCTGGCTACTGGGCAGGGAAGACGATCTTTTTCACGGGCTGCGGGTGTGCTGGCCCTGGACGGGACACTGCTGGCGGTGCCGGACTCGACGGTGAACAACGAGGTATTCGGCGAGTCGGGATCACAGCGCAGTCCGGTGGGGTATCCGCAGGCCTGCGTGGTCGTCGTGGCCGAGTGTTCCTCCCACGCCGTGCTCGCCGCCGTGATCGGCGGGTTCAAGGAGTCTGAGCGGATCGTCTCCGATGTCCTGGAGGCCCATACCGGGAGCGGGACACTGTTGGTGGCCGGCCGCGGACTGTGGGGCCTGGCCCCGTTGGCACCGGCTGCGGGAACAGGGCACTCACCTGCTGCTGTGGCGGATCGAGCGGCGCAAGGCCCGCCGGGTTCAGGACGTGCTGTCCGACGGCAGTTACCTGGCCCGGATCGAGGCGAACAGGCACAGCAAGGCGGCCGGAACGCTCAAGGCATCACCAGCCCCGGTCCGGGTGATCGAGGACCGCGTCGACGTGTCTCGCGTCAAGTTTGTGGCTCACTGATCTTGGTTTGAAAGTTGGGGGTGCAGGGTCGGGCTGTGGTGATGGGCCCTCACCCCGGATTTTGGACACCGGAGAGACTTGGATCTTGATGGTCCAGGAGAACGGAGTCCCTGTGGGGATGAAGCACTACCCCGCCGAGTTCAAGGCGGACGCGGTCGCGTTATACCGGTCGAGGCCGGGGGCCACGATCAAGTCCGTCGCTGCTGATCTGGGAGTGAACACCGAGACACTCCGGAACTGGATCCGGGCCGCCGACGGACGGCGCTCCGGCTCCACTCCGCGCCGGCGACCGCGGCGACGTCAGGTGGCGACGGCGTTCAGGCGGAGCTGGCCGCAGCCCGGAGGAGGATCCGCGAGCTGGAGGAGGAGCGCGACATCCTCCGCAAGGCGGCCCGGTATTTCGCGACGGAGACGCGCTGGTGAACCGCTGCCAGTTCGTTGAAGATCACCAGCGCCGGTACGGCGTGAAGCGGCTCTGCATCATTCTCGGCCTTTCCCGCTCCAGCTTCTACTACTGGCGTCGCACCGCGGCCGCGAGGACGGCCCGCCATGCTGCCGAGACAGAGCTCGCTGATCGGATACGCAAGGTCCACCAGGACTCCGACGGCACCTACGGAGCCCCAAGGGTCACCGCCGAGCTCCGCGAGGTGGGGATACGGATCAATCACAAGCGCGTCGCCCGGATCATGCGGACCATCGGACTCGAGGGCGTGCGTCTGCGCCGCCGGCACCGCACCACCACTGCCGAACCGGCCGCGGCGAAGGCGCCGGATCTGATCGGCCGTAACTTCACCGCGGACGTGGTGAACACGAAGTACGTCGGCGACATCACATACCTGCCGGTCAGCGGCGCGAAGCCGCTCTATCTTGCGACCGTCATCGATCTCGCTTCCCGGCGGCTGGCCGGGTGGGCGATCGCCAGTCACATGCGAACCGGGCTCGTCACCGACGCCCTGGCGGCCGCCGAGCGAACTCGCGGGAGTCTCGCCGGAGCGATCATGCACACCGATCACGGATCTCAATACACGAGCAGGGCCTTCGCTGAGATCTGCAGGTCAGCAGGGGTCCGGCAGAGCATGGGCGCGGTCGGGTCCAGCGCGGACAACGCCGCCGCGGAGTCGTTCAACGCGGCCTTCAAACGGGAGACGCTCAAGGGCCGGAAGGGCTGGCCGAGTCAGCGCGAAGCGCGACTCGATGCCTTCCGCTGGCTGACTCGATACAACACTCGACGCAGGCACTCCCGCCTCGAGCAACGATCTCCGATCGCCTACGAGAACGCCTTGCCATCGACAACAACTACCCTGGCCCAAGCCGCATAGACGTGTTCAAAATTCGGGGTCAAGGCCCGATCTCGATCGGGCGGTGGCCGGCGAGGGCCTGGTGCGGGCGGATGTGGTTGAAGACGTGCCGGTAGTGCTCGGCCTCGCGGGCCAGGGTGTCGAGGTCTTCGATCTCCAGGCGGTAGAGGTGCTCGTACTTCAGTGAGCCGAAGGCGCGCTCGCGTACACCGTTCTGGCCGGGGCTCTTGGTGCGGGTGCGGATGTGCAGCAGCTCGGGGCGGGAGGCGATGAAGCGGGCGAACGCGGCGCCCTTGAACGCGCCGCCGTTGTCGGTGACCAGCTTGATCCTGCGGATCTTCCCGGTCTCGGGGTCGGTGGGCAGCAGTTCGGCCAGCGGGGCGCCGCCTATCCGTTCGGCCTCGGCGATCGCGATGTGGACGGCTGCGATGGCGTCCGTGCCGGTGCAGGACGGACTGATGTGCCAGCCGTGCTCGTACTTGGTGAAGTAGTCGGTCACGCCGGCCAGGCGCCAGGTGCCGCCGCCGGTCGTCTCGTACTCGGAGAAGTCGAGCTGCCACACCTCATTCGGCCTACTCGGAGGGTCGGCGAAGGCGGCCTTGCGGGCCCTGGCGAGTTCGCGGCGTTCGCCCTGGTAATCGACGGGCTGGAGCAAGTCCCGTCTGCGCAAGGCGCGTTCGACCGAGGAGGCCGAGAGGGTGTGGCCGTCGGCCCGCATCAGCCAGTGGATCTTTCGGTGGCCCCAGGCGGGCCAGTCCGCGGCGTACTTCGCGACGACCGGCTCAGCCGCGTCTACCACTGGCGCCGGCCACGGCCCCTTGGCCGGCTCCTGGCCGCACCGGGCGCGGGCTTGCCAGCGGCAGTAGGTACGGCGCGGGATGCCGAACAACGCGCAGAACCTCGAAGTCGGCATCTCCGCATGGGTGCGGATCACTTCGAGGCCCTCGAAGGGGCCAGACGGCCCTCGGCGGACTTCTTCCACACCCGCAGCTCGACATGCGCCTCGCCCAGCGCGGTCTTGAGCTCCTCGATCTCGGCCTCCAGCCTCTCCTCCCGCGTCGAGGACCGCCGACCCGCAGACGTGGCCAGGCCCGCCTTGCCGGACCCCAGAAGAGGTAAATTGCTGAACCTGAACCCGGATCAGTACTCCGCCTACAGTGCGAGGTTGAGCAAGTGGAGCCCGCAGTCGCAGTCCGACACGGCAGCTGTAGTTCTTGATCGGTTGGTCATTGTTGCTGGTCAGGTGGTTGCTGCGGCGGTGATGTTGTTCCAGCGGCGGTGGGCTTCGGTGGCTTGCTGTTGATGGTGGCGGCGCCATGCGGACCAGTGCAGGAGGTGCTCCAGGTCGCGGCGGGGAGGGCGCAGGGCGGTGGCGCGTAGGAGTCGCAGCAGCTCGCGGGTGCTTGGGGGGGCGAGTGGGCCGCTGGGTGTCTGGGCGGCGGCGCGGGCTTGGGTGACGGCCAGGATGGCTGCGGCGAGCATGCTGATCAGGCTCCAGCGCATCCAGGAGTTCCAGCAGGTGGTCTGGCCCTCGTCCAGGCCGCAGTCGGATTTTCCGGCCTGGAAGTCCTCTTCGATTTTCCATCTGCAGCACACCACATCGACCAGGGTGGCCATGGTGACCGCGGTTGCGGAGTGGCAGCGGTAGAAGGAGAGTTCGCGGGTGTAGCGGTGGCGGCGCACCAGCAGGTAGGAGTGGCCCGGCCCGGTGCTTTCGGGGGTGTCGTCGGCGAGGACGCCGATCATGGCCCAGTCGTAGTGACGGTCGCCCTTGGTCCCGTGGCCGGTACGCATGCGCATCCAGGTGCGGCGGGGTAAGCGGGCGGCGAGTTCGGTGGCGGTGAAGCGGCCGGCTGGGGTGGTGACGCGGTGGTCGGCGCGGACCGCGAGGGCGTAGTCGAGGCCGAGTGCCCGTGCATGCCGTCGCAGCTCGCGACCGCCGTACACCTCGTCGCCGGCCAGCCAGCGGGCCGGTATCCCCAGGGCACGTACACGCTGCAGCATGGCGGCCGCGAGCTGTGGCTTGGTGGCGAACAGGGTCTCGTCGGGGACGTGGGTGAGCAGGCGGCGTTCCTCGTCGGCGGCCCACCCGGCGCCCAGGTAGAGGGCGCGGTCGATCAGCGTGTGCCCGCTTACCGAGGCGTAGGTGAGGTGGACGGAGACCTGGCACAGACCGATACCGCCGAGCGCCCCGGCGTACTGGTGGGCCGCTCCCACGTAGTCGGTCGAGGACTTCTCATCACCGGTCTCGTCCACGATCAACACCGCCTGGTCGTCCGCGAGTTCACCGGCCGCCCAGGTCATGAGCCGGTCGCGGGCCAGATCGTGGTCCCACACACCACGGGAGAGGAAGTGCTGCAGCCGGTGCGGGCCCGAGTGCCCCAGCGCCTCGCCGAGCGTCCAGCAGTTGCGCGTATCGAGCTCCATCAGCATGCCCTCGGTCATCTCCCGCGCCAGCAGGCGCGGTTCCCGGCGCGGGAAGCAGTCAGCGACCTCGGCCATCACCGCCCCGAACGCGGCCGTCCACTCCTGCCCGGCTATCGTGGCCTCCACGGCCACCTGTTCCTTGATCGTCGTCACAAACGCTCATGATCACGGTGGCCGTCCCCCTACCCTCGGCCGCCCCCGCACCCCCGTTGACCAGCACGAACACGCCAACGATCAAGAACTACAGCTGCCGTGTCCGATTCGCCAGTAGTCAGGAAGGCGAGAGAGTCGGGGTTTGGGTCAGCCTCTGAGCAGTTGTCGGTGCCTCAGGATTTGCATCAGGGCGGAACCCAGAGTGATACACCGTCCGCTGCGCGGCCAGACATGAGCCGGTCACTCAGCAGCAGGAGCAAAAGCCCCAGGACCTCTCATCCCATTCAGATGTCGGCAGTGCGGCCACCACTGCTGCGCGTAGCAGTGGCCCGGCTGGCCTTAGCGCCGCCGACGACGGCAAGAACTCCTCGGACGCGGCTGCCTCAAGCATGGCGGCCACTGAGGGCAAGAGTGCCACGGGTACGGCTGCCGCTGCTTCCCAGGGGCTGCAGTCTGGTGCGCAGCGAGTCATTGTCAAGAGTTGTGGATCGAGTGACGTGCGATCCAGCCGGTCATCCCTCGTCCAGGCACAGGCAGAAGGGGTGTCCGGCCGGGTCGAAGAGCACCCGGACGCTCTCCTGCGGCTGGAACTCCGCCAGCGTGGCGCCCAGGGCCACCGCCTCGGCGACCGCCGAATCCAGATCGCCGACCTGGAAGTCGAAGTGCATCATCGGGCGCTGTTCGCCCTCGATCGGAGGCCACACCGGAGCCCGATAGGCGTCCGCCTGCTGGAACACGAAGAATGGCCCTTTCGGGGAGGCGGCGACGATGGCCGTGCCCGGCTCCTCGTGCCCGATGTGCCAACCGAGGAGTTCGGCGTAAAACTTCGCCAGGCCGCTGGGGTCCGGGGCCTCGATCGCAGTTCCCCACCGCATACCACCGGTTCGAGATCTCATTCCGGCAGCCTGCCTCATGATCCCGTGCTTGTCGTGCGTGAAGGGTGATCAGGCTGCGGTGGCCTCAGGGCGTTCGACGAGGTGACCGTTCTTGAAGCGGGCACCGTTGCGGACAAGAGCGACGAGGTGGGGTGCGGTGATCGCGCGCCAGCGGGCCTGGGCGGACTCGGCCAGCTTGAACACCATGGCCAGGGCCGCGACCGCGCTGCCGGCCCCGCGGGTGACCTTGGTCCGGAGTTTCACGGTGCTGAAAGTACTCTCGATCGGATTTGTCGTGCGCAGATGCACCCAGTGCTCAGCAGGGAAGTCGTAGAACGCGAGGAGTTCGTCAACCTCGCCGATGATCTTCTTCACCGCCTTCGGCCACTTCGCGCCGTAGACACCCTCGAAGTCACGGACGGCCTTCTCCGCGTGGTCGCGGTCCTCGGCGTTGTAGATCTCCTGGAGGGCCTTCTTCGCGCCGGGCTGGGCCGACTTCGGCAGGGCGTTGATCACGTTGCGGGTTTTGTGAACCCAACACCTTTGGTGCCTGGCCTGCGGAAACACCTCCGCGAGGGCCCGCCAGAGGCCCATCGCGCCGTCACCGACGACGAGTTCGGGATCTCGCATGCCGCGCCGACGGCAGTCACGCAGCACATCCGCCCAGGACTCGGTCGACTCGCGCAGCCCCTCGGCGAGGGCGATGAGTTCCTTGCTGCCGTCCGTGCGCACGCCCATGAGGACCAGGACGCAGGAGTGCACCTGGCCGAGGCGGACCTTGGGGTGGACGCCGTCGGCCCACACGTAGACATAGTCGGATTCCGACAGGTCGCGGGCCTGGAAGGCGGTGTGGTCGTCCTGCCACTGCTTCGTCAGCCGAGTGATCGTTGCCGGGGAGAGCCCCGCCGCCGAGCCGAGGAACTGTTCCATCGCGGGGACGAAGTCGCCGGAGGACAGTCCGTGCAAGTAGAGCAGAGGGAGGACCTCGCCGACTTTCGGGGATTTCCGGCACCAGGGCGCGAGTATTTTCGACGAGAACCGCTTGCGCTCACCCGTCGCCTCGTCCACGCGCTTGTCGTTTACGCGCGGCGCCTTCACCATGACCGGCCCGGCGGCTGTGGTCACGGTCCGCTCTCGGTGGTGTCCGTTGCGGACGACCAGACGGCGGCCAGCCTGGTCGCGCTCGCCTGCCAACTCGGCTATGTACTGGTTGACCTCGGCCTCCAGGGCCGCGGCGAGCATCCGCCTCGCGCCCTCGCGGACGATGCCGTCGATCAGGGAACCGGTCTCGGTGGTGCCGTCCTCGTTAACTACGCTCAGCACGGGCGTGCCTTCCCGACCCGCGCTGCAACGCGGGCCTGCTCGATGACCTCGAGTCGATCACTCGGGAAGGTACGCCCTCTGCATCACACGAGGCACCCCACCCGAGGTCGATCCACAAGTCCTGAGCATGGCTCGTGCGCAGCAGGCTGGTAAGAGTACGGCTCCGTCCAGTTCGGCTGCGGCTGGCGAGCAGTCCGGAGCTGGTGCATCCGGTGGTGATGCGGGTTCGCGGTTGAGTGACCTGAAGCCTGCTGGCCTGCAGGGTCAACAGAGTGTAGATGCGGGGAAGGTGCCGAAGGGCGATGCGGGTGCCGCTAATGTGTCAGCCGGGATTGCAGGGCCGAAGCCGCAGGATCAGCAGGCGGCCAAGCAGGCTCAGGGCCAGTCCGATCAGGTGATGCCCGAGGACATGAGCCGTTCCGCTCAGATGCAGGGACAGAAGCCGCAGGACCTCAAGCAGGCGCCGGGGCAGGCTGCGTCGTCTCCCGCCGCCTCGCAGTCGCCGTTGCAGTCGTCGTCCAAGCTGGCGCAGCCGCAGGGTACGGGGCAGCCGGGGGCTCCGTCCGGTTCGGCCGAGGATCGCTCCGTTGGGGGTGCGACGAACGCTGGTGCGACCGCCGGTACTGCGACTGATACGAGGGGTACGGGCACACCAGGTTCGGCTCCGGATGCTGGTGGCGCTGCGACGCCGGGCGCTGGTGTGGGTGGTGGGATCCGCGGTACGAGCGGTATGGGCACACCTGGGTCAGCCGCCCCCAATACTGATGGCAAGGGTGCCTCGGGCGCTGTCACTATTGATTCCCAGGGCCATCAGTCGGGTTCGCAGCAGGTTGGTGGGGTGTGGCTTCGAGTGGTTCGGCTGTGGCTGGTGGGCAGTCCGTGCTGGGTGTTTCCGCTGGCGGGGACTCGGGTTCCCGGCTGGGTGGTCCGAGGTCGTCTGGGGTCTTGAGTCCGCATGGTGAGGAGCTGGGTGCGGGTGGGGTGAAGCCGGCGCACGATGCTGCGGCTGGGGGGCAGCAGGCGGCCGGGCCGATCGGTGCCGCGTCTGGGCAGGGGTTGTCCGCTTCAGCTGGGCAGGATGGTAAGGCCTCAAGTCAGCAGGCGGACGGTGCGAAGGCGTCGACGGTGGCTGTGCCTGCTTTGGCTGTGGGTGGGGCTAAGTCTGGTGATACCTCATCTTCCGCGTCTGCGGTTGCTGCTGGCCAGCAGAGTACGTCTGTGCCGGTTGGCGGGGGTGGTGACACGGTGCTTAAGGACCTTGGTGGCTTCAGGGAGTCGTCTGTGCTGCCGGCGTCGCTTACGCCTGGTTCATCGGTGTCTGGGCCGCGTGAGGCCCAGCAGTCTGCTCCGACGCTTGAGACTCCGGCCCCTGCTGCTCCTGCGCTGAACACGTCGGCTGCGCCTGCGGCTGCGTCGTTGACGGAGCCTGCGGCTGCTGGGGGGGGGTGTCTGTGGCCGGGAATGTGCTGGGGCTGGGGGCTTCGGCTTCGGCTGCTGCGGGGTCTGTGGCTGGGGCGCCTGCGGGCGGGTCTGCTGGTCTTGGTCTGCAGGTTCCCTCTGCCGCACCGTCTGCGTCCGCTGGCTCGTCGCTGTCGCCGGGTGAGTCCGCTCCTGCGCCGGCTGCTTCGTCGCTGACGGAGCCTGCGTCTGCTGCTCCTCTCGACGACGGCCGAACGCTGACCCTCTGACGGCGTATCAAAACTGACCCTCTTGGTGATCTTCGTCTGACTCTGGCCTTGTTGATCAAGGTCAGGAGGAAGAGGTGATCCTTGTGGAGGACTGGGCAGAGATCCGTCGGTTGCACCGGGCCGAGCAGATGCCGATCAGGGCGATCGCCCGCCATCTGGGCATTTCGAAGAACACGGTGAAGCGGGCGCTGGCGCACGACCGGCCGCCGAAGTACGAGAGGCCGGCCAAGGGCTCGGTGGTGGACGCGGTCGAGGTGCAGATCCGCGAGCTGCTGCGGGAGACGCCGACGATGCCCGCGACGGTGATCGCCGAGCGGATCGGCTGGGACCGCGGGATGACCGTGCTCAAGGAGCGGGTCCGCGACCTGCGTCCCGCCTATATCCCGGTGGACCCGGTGTCGCGGACGACGTATCGGCCGGGTGAGCTGGCCCAGTGCGACCTGTGGTTCCCCGACGCGGAGATCCCGCTCGGCTACGGGCAGACCGGGCAGCCGCCGGTGCTGGTGATGGTGATGGTGTCCGGCTACTCGCGGATGATCGCCGCGAGGATGCTGCCCTCGCGGCGGACCGGGGACCTGATCGACGGGCACTGGCGGCTGCTGTCCGCCTGGGGCGCCGTCCCGAAGATGCTGGTCTGGGACAACGAGTCCGGGATCGGCCGCGGGAAGGTGACCGGCGAGTTCGCCGCGTTCGCGGGCCTGCTCTCCACCAGGATCTACCTCTGCCGCCCCCGCGATCCAGAAACGAAAGGGCTGGTGGAGCGGGCCAATGGTTACCTGGAGACCAGCTTCCTGCCGGGCCGTCACTTCTCCGGCCCCAACGACTTCAACGCCCAGCTGGGCGAGTGGCTGAAGGTCGCCAACCGGCGCCGGCACCGCGCTCTGCAGGCCCGTCCGAGCGAGCGGTGGGAGGCGGACAAGTCCGGGATGATCGCGCTGCCGCCGGTCGACCCGCCGTCCTGGTGGCGTTTCTCCATCCGGCTCGGCCGCGACCACTACGTCCGCATCGACACCAACGACTACTCCGTCGACCCCGCCGCGATCGGGAGGACGGTGACGGTGCTCTGTGACAACGATGAGGTCATCGTCCTGGCCACCGGCGGGGAGATCGTCGCCCAGCACCCCAGGTGCTGGGCGAAGCACCAGACCCTCACCGACCCCCAACACGCCGCCACCGGCACCCGGATGCGTCAGGGAGTGCACCGTCAGCAGGCAGCCCGCCAGAGCCGGCTGGCTGCTTCGTCCGGCCCGATGGTCGAGGTCGAACAGCGCGAACTGGACACCTATGACCGACTGTTCACCGTCATCGACGGCGGCGGCGACAAGGAGGCGAGCTGAATGCCCCGCCCCGCGACAGCCTCCGGCGACGACGAAGGCGAGGAAGAGCCCGGCGCCGTCGAGAAGACCACCACCGCCAGGACGGCAGCGGCGGCATCCTCCCGTCGGACGGGCCGGCAGACCTTGACTGACCTGGCTTTCCTCGCCCGCGCGATGAAGGCCCCGGCCCTGCTGGACGCCGCCGAACGGCTGGCCGAACGCGCCCGCAAGGAGTCCTGGACGCACGCCGAATACCTCGTCGCCGTGCTCCAGCGCGAGGTGAGCGCCCGCGAATCGCACGGCGGCGAGGCCCGCGTCCGCGCGGCGAGGTTCCCCGCCGTCAAAACGGTCGAGGAACTCGACGTCACCCATCTGCGCGGGATAACGCGCCAACAGCTCGCGCATCTGGGTACGTTGGACTTCATCGCCGGGAAGGAGAACGCCGTTTTCCTGGGTCCGCCCGGGACCGGAAAGACACACCTGGCGATCGGGCTCGCGGTCAGAGCCTGCCAGGCCGGACACCGCGTCGCCTTCGCGACCGCCTCCGAGTGGGTCGACCGGCTCGCCGCCGCCCACGCAGCCGGCCGTCTGGCCGACGAGCTCACCAGACTGGGCCGCTACCCGCTGATCGTGGTGGACGAGGTCGGCTACATCCCCTTCGAGGCCGAAGCCGCGAACCTGTTCTTCCAGCTCATCTCGAACAGATACGAACGCGCGTCCGTGATCGTCACCAGCAACAAGCCCTTCGGACGCTGGGGAGAGGTCTTCGGCGACGAGACCGTGGCCGCCGCCATGATCGACCGCCTCGTCCACCACGCCGAGGTCCACTCGTTCAAGGGCGATTCGTATCGCATGCGCGGCCGCGAACTCGGACGCATCCCCACCGACAACCAAGACGACTGAACACACGCAACAGAAGACACCTGGGTCACTATTCACCCGCCCAAACTGGGTCACGGTTCACCCGCCGCCGACAGCTCCGGCTGAGACCCCGTCTGCGCCTGGGTCTGTGCCTGGGGCTGCGGAGGCTGCTCCGGTTTCGCAGCGGGCTGCGCCTGCGCCGGTTCCGGTTGATGCTGCCTCTCCGACGTCTGAGGTCGCGTCGTCGCAGGCTGCGCCTGTGGCTGAGGCCCCGCAGCAGGCTGCTCCGGCTCCGGTTGAGGCAGCTCCTGCGGCGCCGGTGGAGCAGGCTCCGGTGCAGCAGCAGCAGTAGCAGCAGTAGTAGTGGTGGTTGGTGGTGGGGCTGCCGGGGCTGCAGTCGGGTCTTGTGAGGTCCGGCTTCCGGCTCCGGCCGCCCCGGTCCTCTGGCCTGCGGGCGTGGGTGTGGGTGTGGGTGTGGTGAGGGGGCTGCGGGTAGTGGTGCCGGTGGTGTGCTCATATGGGAGGGGAGCCGGGTATTTGCCGCGGCGCCGCCTCGTAACCGCGATACTGGATGCATGGATGTGACGACTACCGCCCTGCGTGCTGAGGTGCTGCGGGACCGTTACCGCAGTCGGTTGCCCGAGTGCCTTAAGGAGCTGGCCGGTCCCGTCGAGGGCACCGTCGACCTGCCGCTCCACGTCGTGTGGTCCGGGCGGACGAGCTACACTCTGGGCCGCCCGAAGTCCCGCATGTCGCTCTACAGGGCCGTCCTGGCTGAGGGCCAGCGTGAGGACCTGGTGGCTTTCCTGCACCACCGGCTGCTGGCCGAGCAGTGGCCCGTTCTGCGCCGCCTGGTCAGCCCCTACATCCGCGAGGTCTGGGAGGACGCCTTTCCCGAGCTGCGCCGTACCGCTGCGGCCGACGCGACAGCTGCGTGAAGCTCACCCCGCTCCACGAGCGTCTCCTTGCCGACATCCTCGACCTCGGCTCCCCCTATCCGCTGGTCCTCACCGGCGGGTACGCCGTGCAGGCGCATGGTCTGGTCGAACGCTTCAGCCGTGACCTCGACGTGGCCACCGAGAATCCTGCGCCAATGGATGAGATCGTCGCATCTCTCACCACTGGCCTCACCGAGCGCGGCTGGCGGACCGCGCATGTGCAGACCGACCCGCTCAGCGGTCGGTTCCTCGTCACCGATCCGGACACCGGCGAGGAGTGCGAGGTCGACGTCCTCAAGGAGGCATTCTGGGCCCCGCCTGCCCAGACTCCCTACGGACCCGTCCTCTCCCTCGACGACGTGATCGGCACCAAGGTCCGCGCCCTTGCCGACCGCGGGACCGTCCGCGACCTCATCGATGTGCGGGCCGCCGCCCGCCACCGCTCCACTGCCGACCTCGAATCCCTCGGCCGCCGCCGCGCTCCCGACGAGTTCAGCCTGGAAAACCTCCGTGACCGGCTCACCGGCGCGGACTGGTACGAGGACGAGGACTACGCCGCGTACGGGCTCACGTCCCGGCACATCGAAGAGCTCAAGATCTGGGCGCTGGCGTGGGCGGAGGACCTGGGTGCGCGGATCTACGACGAGAACGCCTAACAGGAGGCTGCACCTCCTCTCCCAACGGCGTGATCACGCTCTGGCCGTGGTGTCGAGGAGCTCGTCCCGGCCGGTTTTGCCGCGGCCATCCCCGGCCCACTGCGCCCCCAGGCCGACGCCTTCGCCGGCTTCCTGCTACTCCAGCGCGAGCAAGCCCAGCAGCTCGGACTACACCCCAACCAACTGAAGACCATCGAGATCCGCCTGGACACCATCCGCGACCTGGCCCTCCACCTCCACCTCGCAGGACACCTGAGCTGGGCGAGCGTCACCACCACCGACCTGGAAGCCTTCCTCACCCTGACCCCGGACCGCCGCGCCTCCCACCTCGCAGGCATGCGCCAGTTCTTCGCCTACGCCCACCGCACCAAGAACATCCTCCACAACCCCACCGAGCCGATAACCGCCGTACAGCAGAGGGGATTTCACGGTCACCGCCCTGCCCGCGGCAGGCTGAACCAAGGCTGCATCCGGCCCCACCACCCCCTGCCACGCCCCAACAACCCACCAGCCCCGATAAGTTGGCGACGCCCACCTGATACACGGCACTCCCAGAGGGCCGCTATCTGCCGGTCTGTTGCCAGACCGAGGTGAGGGCCGTGACGGGGTCGGGGCTGGCTGGTGCCTCGGGCCACCATTCGCCGTCGTCGTCCTGGAGGCAGGGGTACCAGCGGGCGTCGGGACCCAGGCGCAGTTGGATGCCGTGGTCGGTGAGGGTGAGGCGGTTGCGCCAGGCCCGGAGGAGAACAGGGGCGGTGGTCATCTCGGCGAGGGCCGCGGTCAGGGTGGTACGGGCGGCCGTCATCACGGCCGGGTCGGGGGCGTACGGCTGTTCGGCGACGGTGAGCCCGGTGGGGCCGCCATGGCGCCAGGCGCGGGTGAGGCGGGCGAATGTGGTCGGTTTGGTGCCGGTGTTCTGGATCAGGCGGTGGAACCATTCGGGTCCGGGGCTGCTTGCGGCGATGCGTACGGCGTCCTGGTGCTGGGTCAGGTGCAGGCTGGTGGTGTCGCCCGTGAGGAGCCGTGCGGCGCGTGCGGCGGCGTCGGCCATGAGGCGTTCCAGGTCGGTGGTGGCCAGGCCGGTGCCGGAGGGTGGGGCGACGGGCAGCGTGGCTGTGTGGGCGGCCGGGGCGGGGAGGTCGGGAAGCCGGGGTGTGTGTTCGGCCCAGTGGGTGTACGCGGCGGCGGCCGGGATACCGGTCGGGACCGGTGGGGCGGCCGTCTCCTGGTTTGCCGTACGGCGTGCGCGCAGCTTGGCGAGGACTTCCTCCCGGCTGCGGCCGCGCAGGGCGAAGAGCACGAACGGGTCGGCGTCGATGGTGGCGGCGATGGCGTAGCAGAGCGCGGCGGCGTGCTTGCAGGGGTATCCCCAGTCGGGACAGGAGCACTCGGGGTCGAGTTCGGTGGGCTGCGGGAGGAGAGGGACGCCTGCGTGGCGGGCGTCGTCGACGAGTTCGGCGGGCATCTCGCCGTCGAGAAGCGCGGCGAGATGCCCAGCGCGGGCCGCGATGGTGTCGAGCAGGGTGTCCCACTGGGCGTCGGTAAGGACGGGCAGGTGGACCGAGGAGCGGTACGGGCGCGGCCTGCTGCCCTGGACGGCGGCCTTGACCTGGCCCGGGGCGACGCTGGTCGGGCCGACCATGCCCTTGCGGGCGTAGGTGCGTCCGCGGGACAGACGCCCGGCGTCCAGGGTGGAGTCCTCCAGGGCGGTGACCCATGCCTGGCCCCACCAAGTGGCGGCGAAGGCGCGCTTGCCACGGGCGGGCGCACGGCGAGGGCCGGGGATCGAAGGGCTCATGACTGCCTCCCCAGGGCGACGAGTTCGGCGAGGTCGGCGTCGGACAGTTCGGTCAGGGCAGCCTCGCCGGAGCCGACGACGGCGTCGGCGAGCAAGCGCTTGGAATCGAGCAGTTTCGCCACCTTGTCCTCCACGGTTCCCTCCGCGATCAGCTTGTGCACCTGGACGGGCTGGTCCTGGCCGATGCGGTAGGCCCGGTCGGTGGCCTGGTCCTCGACGGCCGGGTTCCACCAGCGGTCGTAGTGCACCACGTGGGTGGCGCGGGTGAGATTGAGACCGGTGCCTGCCGCTTTCAACGACAGCAGGAACACCGGCACGTCACCGCGCTGGAAGCGTTCCACCATGTCTTCGCGCCGGGCAACGGGGGTACCGCCGTGGAGGAAGAGGGTGGGGGTGCCGCGCTCGGCGAGATGTTTCTCCAGGAGGGTCGCCATCTGTTTGTACTGGGTGAAGACCAGCACCGATTCGCCCTCGGCGGTGATGGTGTCGATCAGCTCGTCGAGCAGGTCGAGCTTGCCGGAGCGGCCGGCGAGTGGCGTGGACTGGCGCAGGTACTGGGCGGGGTGGTTGCAGATCTGCTTCAGCGCGGTGAGCAGCTTCAGCACGAGGCCGCGCCGGGCGATCCCCTCGGACTCCTCGATCTTCGCCATGGTCTCGCGCACCACCGCCTCGTAGAGGCTGGTTTGCTCGGCCGTCAGCGAGACGACGCGTTCGGTCTCGGTCTTGGCCGGGAGCTCGGGCGCGATGCCGGGGTCGGACTTCTTGCGGCGCAGCAGGAAGGGCCGTACGAGACGGGACAGACGCTCTGCGGCCTCAGGGTCTTCTCCCGCCTCGATGGGGTGGGCGTGGCGGTCGCGGAAGGCGGTGAGTGTGCCAAGGAGGCCGGGGGTGGTCCAGTCGAGGAGCGCCCACAGCTCGGAGAGGTTGTTCTCCACCGGGGTGCCGGTGAGAGCGACGCGGGCCCGGGTGGGCAGGGCGCGCAGTTCGCGGGCGGTGACAGCGTAGGGATTCTTGACGTGCTGGGCCTCGTCGGCGGCGATCAGTGACCAGGCGGTTTCGGCGAGGACGCCACGGTCGCGGCGCAGCACCCCGTAGGTGACCAGTACGATCTCGTCGCCGGCCAGGTCCTTGAGGTGGCGGTCGCCGCCATGGTAGCGGCGCACGGGCGTGGACGGCGCGAACCTGGCCACCTCGCGCTGCCAGTTGCCGAGCAGGGAGGCAGGGCAGACGACGAGGGTGGGGCCCGCGGTGGCGGGGGCGGTCTGGCGGTGCAGATGTAGAGCGAGCAAGGTGATGGTCTTGCCCAGGCCCATGTCGTCGGCGAGGCAGCCACCGAGGCCGAGTTCGCACATCTCGGCCAGCCAGGCAAGGCCCCGCTTCTGGTAGTCGCGCAACGTGGCCTTGAGAGCGGCGGGCTGTGCGGCGGGGATGCGGGACTCGGGATCGCGGATACGGGTGACCAGATCGCCGAGCGCGCCGACCGCCTCACAGGCGAACGTCTCCCCGTCCCGCTCCGCTTCCCCTGCCAGCGCGGCGCTCAGCGCCTCCATGGCGGTGAGCGGTTCCATCCGGCGGCGCTTTGCGCGGGCCACCAGCTTCGGGTCGGCGACCACCCACTGGTCGCGCAGCCGGATCAGAGGGCGGCGCGCCTCGGCGAGGGCATCCATCTCGGCCTCCGTGAGCGGCTCGCCGCCGAGCGAGACCTGCCAGCGGAAGTCGAGGAGGGCGTCGGTGTCGAGGAGGCCGCCCGCGCTGGAGCCGGGGGCGGCGCGCTGCCCGATCTGAGCGGCCGCGGTGAGCGCTTTGACCAGTTCGCGCGGCCAGTGCACGTCGATACCAGCTGCGCGCAGCGCGCCGGTGGCGTCGCCCAGCAGCTCGAAGGCTTCGTCATCGGTCAGCCGGAGTTGATCGGGAGCGGCATCCGCCAGCAGTCGCTGAAGCGGGGGCCAGACGCGGGTGCCGCGGCGCAGCGCGAGCAGTGTCTCGGTCTCGGCACGCGGGCCGAGCAGCCGTTCAACCTCGCCGGGCTCGCTCCACAGCCGTGCGGCCTCGACGACGAGCGCCGGATCCGCCGCGGTGTGCAGTTGCAGGACGGCCCGGAACTGCCGGCGTCGGCCCTCGGGCACGTCGACGCGCAGCGAGACGCCGACCTCGGCGGTGAACGCGGCGGCGGTCTCCTCGACCCACTCGCGCAGGGCGGGCACGGCACGCGTCTCGCGCCAGGCGTACGGCAGCGCTCCCATGGCGAGCGGCGCGGCCGGAGTACGGACCAGGTCGTCGGCGACCGCGTCGCAGAACTGGCGTACCAGAGCGGCCGGTTCCGCAATGCGCACGGGTGGCGGCCCCGGCTCCGGCAGGCAGTGGGCATGGGGTGGGAGGGCGGCGGCGAGGGCGTCCAGCGCCTGCCGCTGCGCGGCGGTGAAGGGACCCGCCAGCCAGCTGTCGTAGCCGGCCGGGGTGAGAGCCAGGTGGAGACGGCCGTCGGCAAGCAGCCGCAGCGCGAAGCGGGCGGCGGCCTGCCACGCGGCGGCGGACGGATGCGCCGGCTGCGCCCCGGCCAAGGCGGCGACGGCCATGGCCGGGGCAAGCGTGTGCCCGTCGACCTTGCGCCGCCTGACCGAGCGGCCGTGCGGCAGCACCAGCTCCACCGACTCGGTCTCGACATCCGGGGGCACCACGCCGTCACCGGCGGCCGCCCCAACGGGCTTCCACAACAGCAGCCGCCCAAGACGGGCGGGCTCACCGGGCAAGAACACCGCCGCCCAGCCGTCGTCGAGCAGTCCCCTCGCGAAGGCGGCCCCCTCCGGTGCGGCCAGCGGCGGAACGCTCTTCATACCCGCTCCCGGCGCTTGTACAACGACCCGTGCCACTCTCTTCCTTCCGCCCTGTCGCCTTCCGGGACGCTTCTCACCGCGCCCCGGTTGCCACCCGACCCCACCAGGCACGCTCCTCGCCTAATGCCAACTTGGGGTACTGCCGTCACTGGCGGGAACGCGCCCTGTCCGCCGCACACGCTCGGCCACCCGCCACCTACAGGTCGTCGGGAAGCAGCCGGAAGGCGGGATGCCCGGTCAGCGGGCGCACCATGCGGAAGTGCCGGTCGGTAGTGAACATGAGATCGGTCTCGTACGTGGCGGCGAGGGCGACGTTCATGGCGTCGGCCAGCCCGATGCCGTTGCCGCCGTCCGCGTCCTTGTAGCCGTCGGCAACAGCGATAGCAACGCTCAGGCAGGGTGCGATGTCGGGGATTTCGAAGCGGCGCCGCGCCGTGTTGGTCTCGATGAACCTGGCGGCCGTGAGCGCCTGCTGGACACCGGAGCGCGTGGTGATCATGTAGTCCAATTCGGCAAGGACAAGCGGAGAGATCACCAGATGTCCGATGGCGGCGAAGGCGCGTTTGTGTTCGTCATGGCCGGTCATCTTCGGGTCGAGGAGACGGACAAGGGCGTTGGTGTCGGCGATGACAATGTTCAAGAACCCATGCCCTTCAGGATGTCCTCCATCTCGTCGTTGGTGAGGTCGCCGCCGAGGTCGAGTTCGGGGATGTCGACACTGTCCCCGATGGGGCCGGTGGGGTAGGGCGGGATCTCGGACTCGCGGTAGGGGGCGACGGTAGCGACGGGGCGGCCGTTCTTGGTGACGGTGACGGTCTCGCCGCGTTCGGCTGCGGCGAGGATCTGGGAGGACTGCTGGTTGAATTCACGGGCGGTAGCTTCCATGTAGTACAAGATACTACATGGAAGAGATGGCGGGGCGTCGATAACCCTTACGGGGGCGTTGATGCCCCTATGGATGTCAAGTACTGATCTTTAAGGTCGTCCTTGACGATCTGTCAGGGTGGGTATAAGTGCGGTATGGGGACTTCGAATGCCGTGCGCTGGGGGCCGGTTGAACGTGAGGAGCGGCGGATGCAGGCTGCCGCTCTGTTCGAACAGGGTGTGAAGCAGGCGGAGATCGGCCGACTGTTGAGGGTGTCGCGGCAGGCGGTCGGGCAGTGGCAGGAGGGTGGTCGTGAGGCGCTTGTGGCGCGGCGGAACAGTGCCCGCTCGTACCTGACGCCACAGCAGGAGCAGCAGCTGTGGCGTGAGTTGCGGCTGGGAGCGTCGGCGCACGGCTGGGAGGGCCAGGGCTGGACGCTCTCACGCATCGCACGTGTGATCGAGGAGCGGTTCGGGGTGAGGTACACGGTACCGGGCGTGTGGTACCTCATGGACCGTCTGGGCTGGTCATGGCAGGTTCCGAAGACGCAGGCCGTCTAGCCCCGGACTTCGCGGGTCACCGTTTCAGGTCTGTGGCCAGCGGGTTTGTCCGATGTCGGTGTCGAGTAGGTCGAGGAGGTGGAGTTGGACGCCGCGGGTGATCTGGACGGTGGGCGGGTCGGTGATGTTGCCGATGCGCAGGGTGAGTTCGCCGAGGTGGTAGAAGACCATGCGGCCGGTGGGGCGGACCCGGCGGTTGTCGGGGTAGAGGCCGCTCATGGTCTGCTCGGGGCCGAGCGCGCGTCTGACCTGCCGTTCGATCAGGCAGAAGACGAGCAGGGCCAGGCAGATGACCTGGATCAGGGCGGCAACGCGCCGGTTGTGCTGCACGAAGACCGGCGCGACCGCGAGCGGGCCCTTGAAGTCGTGGTATCTGCGCTCGACCGCGCCCTGGCCCTTGTAGTGGATCAGAGTCTGCCCAGCGTCCGCCTGGTCGGCGGGGACAGACGTCAGCAGTGCGTACCAGCCGTCGACCACGGCTTCCGCCTTCAGCACGCCGGTGTCGAAGTGCCAGGCCAGGACCGGGGTGCCGTCCTCGTTATCGGTGACGGTCCAGCGCAGACAAGAGGTGACACGGCGCTTGGCGGCGATGACACCGATTCGGGCGACGATCTTCTCCCGGGTCTTGTAGTGGCGTCCGCCGGACGAGCGGTGGCGGGCAGCGTGTCCAGCCGGGCACCCGATCACTGGCCTCGGACGGGGATGGATCGGGCGAGCCCGGTGTGCCGACGGAACCCCGTACGGCCCGAACGCCCCGATCCTCGCCGCGGTCACAGCCCTTGTCTGCGCCACACTCGCCAGTGCCACCGGTATCCGGCCCGAACTTGGCGTCTGGCTCCTGCTCGTACCCATCGGTGTTCTGCTCGCAACCGTCGACCTTGCGGCACACCGACTGCCGGACGTCCTGACCCTGCCGCTCGCCACGGCTGCGCTCACCCTGCTCGCCGTGACCACGCTGCTGAGGTTCCCCTCATAGCGTGGAGTCCGTGATACCAGGGGAAGTTGAGGTTCATGGGGTCCAAGCAACAGAAGTACGACGCCGAGTTCCGTGAAGGTGCTGTACGCATCGTGATCGAGACGGGCAAGCCGATCCCGGAGGTCGCCGAGGATCTCGGAGTGCATCCGGGGACGCTGCACAGCTGGGTTTCACGCTGGAGGAGGAACGGCTCGGCCTCCTCCGACCGGCCCGCGCCCGCCGCCTCGGGCGGCCGGCTGCGGGAGGGTGAACGCGCTGAGCTGGAGCGGCTGCGCCGGGAGATGAACGAGAAGAACAAGCGCATCCGCGAGCTGGAGATGGAACGTGACGTCTTCAAACAGTGCATGGCCTTGTGGGTGAAGTAGCTGCCGCGGACCCGGCCCGGCTGGCCGGGGTGATCAGCGACTGCAAGGCCGAGAAGAACATTCCGCACACCACGTCCTGCCGGGTGCTGGGCGTGAGCGAGTCGTGGTTCTACAAGTGGAAGGACAGGCCTGTCACCGCCCGCGAAGTGCGGCGCGGACAGCTGGCCGAGGCCGTCCGGCGCGTCTTCGACGCCTCGGGCGGCACCTACGGCTCCCCGAAGGTGTGGATCACGCTCGTCAGGCAGGGATGGCGCGTCTCGGTGAACACCGTTGCGAAGACCATGGCCGAGCTGGGCCTGGCCGGACGGAAGGTACGCTGGCGTCGCGGGCTCACCCGCCCCGGTAGGCGGGCCGCGGCGCCGGACTTCGTGCGCCGCGACTTCAGCGCGGATGCCCCGGACCAAGTCTGGTGCGGCGACATGACCGAGATCGTCACGGGTGAGGGCAAGCTCTACCTGGCCACGGTGATCGACCTGTTCTCACGCCGCCTGCTCGGTTACGCGATGGGCGCTCGCCACGATGCCGAACTCGTCGTGGCCTCACTGCACATGGCCGCAGCCACCCGCGGAGGCGACGTGAAAGGCGTGATCTTTCACAGCGACAGGGGCAGCGAGTACGTCTCCCGCCGGTTCAAGCGGGTCTGCCGCCGTCTCGGCGTGACCCAGTCCATGGGACGCGTCGGCTCATGTTTCGACAACGCCGTCAGCGAGGCATTCAACAGCGTCCTCAAGGTCGAATACATCTACCGGCACACCTTCGACACCCGTACCGAGGCCCGGCTGAAGATCGCCACGTGGATCACCGGCTTCTACAACACCCGCCGACTACACAGCGTATGCGAGTACCACAGCCCGATCGACTACGAACATAAGCATCGGACCGGCTCCGCCCTGGAGCTGGCCGCCTAGAAACTCTCCACACAACGAGGGGATTGACAACGACCTGATGGAGCGCGATGAGCCGGATATGGGCGGGTACCGACTGTGGCAAGGCCTACCACCACTGCCTGGTCCTGGATGCCGAGGGTGACACGGTGTTGTCGCGCCGGGTGGCCAACGACGAGCCCGAGCTACTGGAGCTGATCGGCGACGTCCTGGACATCGCCGATGATGACCGGGTGACCTGGGCGATGGACATGACCGGTGGCGAGCCGGCCCTGCTGATCGAGCTGCTCATCGCCCATGGTCAGGAACTTGTCTACATCCCCGGCATCGCAGTGAACCGGGCCACCGACAGTTACCGCGGCGCAGGCAAAACTGATGCCCGGGCGAAGGTGATCGCCGATCAGGCCCGGATGCGTCGGGACCTGCAGCCGATCCGGCCCGGTGACGAGACGGCCATGGAACTACGACTGCTGACCGAGCGCCGTTCCGACCTGGTCGAGGACCGGACCCGTACGCTCAACCGTCTCAAGGCCCTGCTGAGCAGCATGTTTCCGGCCCTGGAGCGGGCCCTCGACATGGGCAGGGTCGGCACCTTGGTCCTGCTGACGGGCTATCAGAGTCCGGCCACGATTCGCCGCGCGGGCACGCGCCGCCTGACGACCTGGCTGCGCAACCGCAGGGTCTACCGCCCCGAAGTCCTCGCGGCCACGGCCGTCGAGGCCGCAGAGCGCCAATACACCGCCGTTGCCGGGGAGACCGCCATCGCGAAGATGGTGCACACGCTGGCGAGGGAGGTGATTGCCGTCAACGAGAAGATCGCCGAGACCGACAAGCTCATCGAGGGCCGGTTTCGTGAACACGAACTCGCCGATGTGATCACCTCGTTGCCGGGCATCGGCGCCATCCTGGGCGCCGAGCTCCTCGCCGCCACCGGCGGCAGCTTGGATGCGTTTCCGACTCCGGACCGGCTCGCGGCCTTCGCCGGGGTGGCGCCTGCGCCACGAGACTCCGGGCAGGTCAGCGGCAACCTGCACCGGCCCAAGCGATACCACCGACGCGTGCAACGCGTCTTCTACCAATCCGCCTTGGTCAGCATCCGTTGCGACCCCAACTCGCGTCGCTTCTATGACAGGAAGAGAGCCGAGGGCAAGCGACATGTCCAGGCTGTGCTCGCCCTCGCCCGTCGCCGCGTCAACGTTCTGTGGGCCTTGATCCGTGACCGCCGGTGCTACAGCATCACACCCCCAATCGCCCACGCCACTTGACATCCAGATTGGGAAGCATCTCGAAGAGCACGGCGGTGACCAGTCGCAAGAGCGCGTCGTCGTTGGGGAAGACCTGGACGACGTCGGTGCGGCGCTTGATCTCCCGGTTGATCCGTTCCAGCGGGTTGGTCGACTGGGGCCGCGTCCTGCGCTCGGGTGACCCGCAGGGCCTGCGCCAGAAGATGTGGGCGCTACTGACGGTCCACCAGCTCTTGCGGATGGCGATGCTGGACGCCACCGACGCCGTTCCCGGATGCGACCCGGACCGGGCCTGTTTCACCGCGGCCCTGACCGCCGCACGCGACAGCGTCACCCGGGCCGCCGCGATCGTGCCCACCGCCGGGAACGAGCTGGGAGGGCCGATCGCTGAGGCGGTCGCCGGCGCCCTGCTGCCACCTCGGCGAGCACGGATCAGCGCACGCACCGTCAAAGGTGTCTCCGCCCGCTACGGACACCGCCCGCCCGACGAGGACCGGCCTTGCGTCAGCACCCCGATCACCACCATCGACATCACTGTCCACGCTCCCCAGCAAGAGGACTTCGTCCCCGTCCCAGCACCAGCTCCTGTCGGCCGGCCCGGCCAGAACCCCGCCCCGCGACAGGCCCCGTCCGCCGCCGATACCGGCGAGTATCCGCCCGTGACAGCCGAGACGCTGCCGCCGCCCGCAGTCCCGATGCACACCAGCAGGCTCGAGGACGTGCTCACCGCGATGGGCACCGCCCCGGCACGTGAGTGGCGCGCCACCGAACTGGCCACCCTGCTACGGCTGGACGCCGGCGACCTGACCGGCGGGCTGCTCCGGTGGGCCAGGCGCGACATCCTCATCAAGACCGGACCGGCCACCTTCAAGATCCCGGACGGACCGCCGCGGCCCTCCAAGCTCACCGTCCGCCCTGAAGACGCCCTCCCGGTCATGGCCACCGATCCTTACCGCCCCTGGCACGCCCGAGAGATCACCGCCGCGCTGAACACCGTCAAACACAGCACCCTCGCACAACACCTCAGCGCCTGGGCACGCAAGAACCTGCTGGTCAAGACCGCGCCAGCAACCTACAGACTCCCCGAACAGCCAGTGACGGCCGCCCCCACGAAACCGTTCGCCACCACGAACACGCCGACGAGCCGAGCTACTTGACAAATCGGCACGACTCATAACTTTCCGGCATTGCGCCATAAGTACCGCAGCCGACCGTTGACCTTGATGAAGACTTCGTCCAGATGCCACCGGTCACCCGGGCGGGGCTGCCTGCGGCGCAGCCCGGCGGCGTAGGCGGGGCCGAACCGCTCACACCACAGCCGGATCGCCTCGTACGAGACCTGGACGCCGCGCTCGAACAGCAGCTCCTCCACGTCACGAAGGCTGAGCCGGAACCGGTGGTACAGCCAGACCGCGTGCGCGATCACCTCCGGCGGGAACCGGAAGCCCTTGTACGACGGTGCAGCACTGTCCACCAGCAGACCCCTCCCACGACGATCCCCACCAAGATCATCGCACCCTGCCCCTCAACTTGATAACGCCGGTGATGGGGTTGCGACGGAACACCGTGCCTTGCACCGAGAGTCTCGGTGCAAGGCAACACACCTACCGTGCTGGTAGCGGGAGTGGCTGTGGCTGGCGGTTCCTCATTCACGCTGTGGTCTGCGGCGGCAGGGGCAGACAGTCGCCAGACAGGAAGATCTCTTCCAGGTGTGGCACTTCACCGCAGATTTTTCGCTGATTGCCAATCAGCGCAGGAAGTGATGTGTGTCGCACCGTCGGGTGGTTGGCATAAGACAGCCTTTGGGTCCGTGCTGCCCAGGGGGCATGGTGCTGGCATGCGGGGCACAAAATCCTGAGCCTCGCAGCTCTCTCCTATTCTTTCCTTCATATGGCCGGGATCACGCCTGTATCCGCATAACAGATCGCATTGTCGGCCGGGGGTGACGGCGGCGGATTGATGTGCTTGTCTCGCTGACAGCTCGTCTCGCCCGGGGGAAATCAATCTCCTTGTTCTGCGCCAGCGCAGTTCAGGCAGCCATGCGGTCCGGGGGCTGTTTTGAGGCCGAGGCGGCCGGCTTGGGGAATGAGCAATGGGCCGAAGGGTCTCATCCTTTTCGATCTGTAAGGAGAATAAGATTATGGCACGTCACAAGAAGAAGCGGGAAGTGCTGGCGGAGAGGCAGAAGCTGGCTTTGAGGGCCGGTGCAGTGGCGGCTCCGTTAGCTGCAAGTTTGCTGGCTGGAGTCACAAGCGCCTCGGCCGACACTGGTCCTGTGCACCATGGTGTATCGCCCGACCACGGTGGGTCGGATACAGGAAGCACCCCCAGTTTCACGTTTGATCATACAGACAAGTTTAGCCCGTATGAGGAAGGTCTCCTGAGGCGAGGAATTGCTAATTGGGAGCAGTCGATTCGAGAACATCAAGGTGAACAATGGAGCTTCAACGACTATCACAATGCTCCCGACGCTCCCAGCGCTAAGGAGCATCCCAGAAGCATCACCTTTGACCGCCTTCCGCACGATGAATTCGTCAAAACCTATCCTGGGAAGTACGACCCAGGCACAATTGCTTACAGTGTAGGAAATAGGATTGTTTTTGATGAAGATAAGTGGGGGCAGTATTCCGAGAGGGATCGGGTTGGTGTCGTCGCGCATGAGATTGGCCATTCCCTCGGGTTGGGTCACTCTATCAACGGCAACGATCCGTATAATCCGGGGAATTCTGATGAGATAATGAGGCCGCTACTTGTGCCAGACGGTCCGGACTCGCCGAATGCGGCGGAGACGGCGGCTGTAAGGAAGGGGTACCTTAATGGTTTGAGAGGCTGGGATCGTAACCCGTACAGGCCGGAGGATAACCCGTATCCGTCAGGGGGTAATCCATACGCCGAGGATAAAAACCCGTACCCACTCGGGACCGGAAACCCATACAAGGGGGTCGGCGGTCTTCGGTTTGAACCATCCAAAGATGATCCGGGGCTGATAGTAGATAGGACCACACAGTACTATAAGTATGTACCCATAGGCGAGTGGAGGGGGCCGGACGGGGAGACCTATGAAGAGTGGAAAGCTAAGGCTGATCGATATGAGACTCAGTCCAAAGAATGGACGGCTAAGAACAAGGCTAAGTATGATGAATATCAAGCTAAGTCTGATGAATGGGTGAGAAAGGGTGCTGCTTGGCGGGCTAGCTATTCCACTGGTGATGGATCGCCCCAGCCTCAGCAAGCGCATGACCACGAGGGTGCTGACCCGTTCTTCGGCCCCGATCTTCGGCCGGTTTCAGGGGTTGCTTCTGCCGGGGTAACGGACCCCGTGTACGGGCGGGCGAAGGATGGTTCGTGGCATGAAGTGAAGGCCGGTTCTTCGATTAAAGATTTTGACCGTTTTCATGGTTACAGTCGCGGTAAGAACGGCGTCTGGGGGGCGATGGAGGATCCTGACGGATATCTGCGGGGTCCGGCGAAGCCCAGCGATGGGTTGCAGTCTGCGCCCGGTGGTGGTTCGGGTTCTCATAGCGATACGCACGTGTATGGCCATGGGAAGGATGGTTCGTGGCGTGTGGTGTCACCGGGGTCTTCGCTTGATGGTTTTGACCGTTTTGATGGTTACAGTCAGGGCAAGGACGGTTCCTGGCAGTCGATGAAGGATCCCAGGGGTTATCTGCAGGGGCAGGTGAAGCCTGGGGATGGGTTGCAGTCTGTGCCCGGTGGTGGTTCGGGTTCTCATACGGGTGCGGGTGGTTCGACGCTTCCTGCTGCTGATGGTGCGCGGTTGTCTGAGGTCCCGGGTAAGCAGGGCCAGCAGCAGGTGAAGCCTGGGGGCCAGCTGCCGGCAGGGGGTGCTTCTGCCTCTGCGGGGACGCAGAGCCCTCAGGCGGGCGGGGATCTGGCTAAGCCTGCTGATGCGCAGTCGGCGCCTGCTGGCCTGCACGGGCAGACTGGGTTACCGGGTTCAGGTGCCGGTGGCACAGCCGTTGGGGCTCCTGCGTCCGTGTCCGGCCAGAGCACCGGGGACTCGGGCAAGGCTATGGCCTGGGATCAGGTGAAGACTGCAGGCAACGATGCGGCTGCTGCTCCTGCCGGGTCGGGGTCCGTGCTGGGCGTGCCGCAGGTGACCGGGGGGCGGCCGACGTCTGTGCCTGACCAGGCAGCGAAGGCTGATATCAGTGCGCTTCAGACACCCGCAGGAGCCCAAAGCTCGCAGGTGGGTGGGGGTCTGTCCAAGCCGATTACGGATGTTTCAGCTGGTTCTGGGGCTGCGGATGGTTGGTCGGGCTCGGCTGCTGTGAAGGCGGGTGGTTCGGGCGTGGCGGATGCCTCGCTGGCCGCTAAGTCGGCGGAGGGCTCCGGCCTTGCCGGTGCCGCGAATCCGTTGGGTGCGTCTGCAGCTGGCCTGGGGCAGCAGGCTCCGTCTGCAGCTCCCGTGGCGCCAGCTGGGTCTGTGCTGGGCACGCCGTCTGCGGCGGGGGGTTCTGGCCTTGCCGGTTCGGTGAGTTCGTTGGCTGCCCCTGCCCCTGCCCCTGCTCCGGCTGTGGATGGAGCTAAGTCGTCGGTGCCGGTTGGTGGGGGTGGGGACAGGGTGCTTGAGAATCTTGGCGGGTTCAAGCAATCGTCTGGGCCTGTTGCACCGTCTGTGGAGGCTCCCTCTGTGGCTGCGGAGGCGCCTCCTGTGGTTTCGGCTTCGATGCCGGTGGGTGGGTCGCAGCAGGCTCTGTCTGGGGCCGTCCATAGCTGGTTGGGAGAGCCTGTCCAGCAGCAGGCTCCGCTTGGGGCGCCTGTGGCTGGCCTGGATGGCGGTGGTGGCGGCGCTAGCGGGGCTGCTTGGTCTGGGGTTGAGCAGCAGTCTGCGCCTGCCGAGACTGCCGCGCCTGCACCTGCGGCGCCCGCGGAGGCTGCTCCGGTTCCGCAGCAGGCTGTACCTGTGGCTGAGTCCTCACCCCAGCAGCCTGCTCCGGTTGCGGCAACTCCGCTGTCTGCTGAGGCCGCGCCTGCGGTAGATCAGCCCGTTCAGCAGCAGTAGTTGATAGTGGGGCTGCCGGGGCTGCAGTCGGGTCTTGTGATGTCCGGCCTTCGGCTCCGGCCGCCCTGTCCCCTTGGCCTGCACCTGTGGCTTCGGTGACGCCTGGGGCATGGTGAGGATTATTAGTCATGCTATGTATCCTTTTCAAGGGTTTTACGGGGATTTAAGGGGTTGGGTTGTCATGGGAGTACACGCGGGGCGGGGTCGTCATCGCCGGGTTGGTTCGTTTTCGGTGTCGGGTGGTTTAGGTGTGAGGGCGGGGGTGGTTGGGTTGGCGATTGCGGCGGGGGGTGTGCTGGGCGGCGGTCAGGCTCTGGCTGCCGATGCGCCGGCCGGTACACCGGCTGATGCGGCGGCTGCGGGCGCGCCGGCTCAGGCGTCGGTCATGCCCCCTGTAGTGGTGTAACCGTGTCGGGTTGATCTTCAGGTGGATAGATCTTGTCCATGCTGCCTTCGGGGAGGTAGCGGCGGGGGAAGGCGATCCATTCGTCGTGCATCTCGATGAGGACGGCGGTGGTGAGGCGTTCGAGTGCGTCGGGGTTGGGGAAGATCTGGACGACGTCGGTGCGGCGTTTGATCTCCCGGTTGACCCGCTCCAGGGGATTGGTCGACTGGAAATCTTCTTCCAATGTCGCTCGGGGAAGTCCGCGAAGGCGGTGAGGTCGACGTTGGCCTCCAGGAGCATCGCCTTCACCTTGGGGAACTGCCGTCCGAGCATGTCTGCGACAGTGTCGAGCTGGGCGCGGACGGCCTCGGCGGTGGGCTGGGCGAAGATCGTGCGGATGGTCGCGGCCACCATCTCCGCGGCGTCCTTGGGTATCACCGCGAAGACGTTGCGCAGGAAATGAACGCGACAGCGCTGGTAGGCGGCTCCGAGCATGACCTTGCGGACGGCCTTGACCAGGCCGGAGTGGTGATCGGCGATGACCAGGCGGACTCCGGTCAGACCCCGCTCGCGCAGCGAGCGCAGGAACTCGCTCCAGAAGACCTCGGTCTCGCTGTCGCCGACCATCAGCCCGAGGACCTCGCGTCCGCCGTCCTCGGTGATGCCGGTGGCGACGACCACGGCCTGCGAGACAATCTGGTGTTTGACCCGGGCCTTGCAGTAGGTGGCGTCCAGATAGATGTAGGGGAAGCGAGTGTGGTCCAGGGGGCGGGTGCGGAACACACTCAGCTCGATGTCGAGGTCGCCGCAGATCCTGGAGACCTCGCTCTTGGAGATGCCGGTGTCGCCGCCGAGGGCCTTGACCAGGTCGTCCACGCTGCGGGTGGACACGCCCTGCACGTATGCCTCCATGATGACCGCGTAGAGAGCCTGGTCGATGCGCCGCCGGCGTTCCAGAAGCGACGGGAAGAACGACCCGGTGCGGACCTTGGGGATCGCCAGGTCCAGGTCCCCGGCCTGCGTGGTCAGCACCTTCTCCCGGTGCCCGTTGCGCATCGTCGTGCGGGTCCCGGTGTGCTCGCCGGGTTCCGCGCCGATGTGGGCGGTGGCCTCGGCCTCGATGAGTTCCTGCAGGATCCGCTGGGCCAGGACCCTGATCAACTCGATTCCGTCCGCCGTACGCAGTGACTCCATCAGGCGGAGTAAGTCATGCTGGGACAAGGCCATCGCGCCACCTCTCGCTTCAACGAGCGTCTCTACTCGGAGAGTTGCGCGATGGCCGCCCCATGACCAGGGGCTATGCGGAGATCGCTGTTACACCACTCAGCGGGACACCATCCAGGCGTCCGCGTCGCAGCAGGCGCAGTCGCCGGAGCAGCAGGTGCTGGGGCAGCTTCCCAAGGAGCGGTTGCAGGAGCTGGATCCGGTGGTTTCTCAGCTGACAGCTGAGCAGCGGGGTGCTCTGGCTGCGGTGCTGTCGGCGCAGGGTGTCGGGCGGGCAGGCACCGGCGGCGGCGCAGCAGGTGTTGGGGCGGTGTTGTCAAGTTGTTGATGAGGTGGGCGAGTTGGGGTATGCCGGTGGTGCGGTGGCGCCTGGTTCAGGCGGTCGTGGCCATGAGTGTGGTGCCGGTGATCTGGTGCCAGATGGTGAAGCGGTTGGTCATCTCGGTGCGGTAGCCATGGGCGGTCATCCGGTGGCGGTGGGGGCGGAAGTGCGGTGAGATCCGGGAGAAGGAGGCGAGGAATCTCTGGGCCGTCCGCACGCTGCGGAAGCCCTTCATACCCCGCTCGCGCTTCCGTGTGGGGATATGAGAATTTTCCGCCTGATTGTTCAGATATTTCGAGCTGCGGTGTTCGACCGACGGCATGACGTCTCGGTGGGCGGCACCGTAGGAACGGAGCTTGTCCGTGACGATCACTCGGGGCAGGGTCCCGGCGCCCTTGAGGAGCTTGCGGAAGAAGCGCTTCGCCGCCTTCGCGTCGCGGGTGTTGGTCACGAGGATGTCCAGCACGTTGCCGTCCTGGTCCACCGCGCGCCATAAGTACCGCAGCCGACCGTTGACCTTGATGAAGACTTCGTCCAGATGCCACCGGTCACCCGGGCGGGGCTGCCTGCGGCGCAGCCCGGCGGCGTAGGCGGGGCCGAACCGCTCGCACCACAGCCGGATCGCCTCGTACGAGACCTGGACGCCGCGCTCGAACAGCAGCTCCTCCACGTCACGCAAGGACAGCCGGAAGCGGTGGTACAGCCAGACCGCGTGCGCGATCACCTCCGGCGGGAACCGGAAGCCCTTGTACGACGGTGCAGCACTGTCCACGAGCAGGCCCCTCCCACGACGATCCCCACCAAGATCATCACACCCCGCCCCTCAACTTGATAACCCCCCTTCACCCACCCGGCAGAACTTTGGAACAGCCCTGGGCTGCGACCAAAGTTGCAGCTTCCTACTTCTTTTGGCTCGTCCGGTAGCACCTGAGTGGATACTTTCGGCGCCTAACGGGTTATGCCGGTCACGGGTCTTAATGAGCGTGGATGCGCCGCTTCCGGTCGAGAGCGGAATCCTCTCGCTTGCTGGCGAAGGGTTTCTGGGTTTCGGCGGGGCATGGCGCGCAGAATCACATGAACGAGCGCAAAAGTAGAGAAGGGAAAAGAAGATGACCAACTCGAGGAAGCAACGCGGTCTCCACCGGCTAGACCCGTACTTCGCGGGTCGTTGATTCGTATGGTGTGACCGGTCCGGGGTGTCCTGGGCCGGGGGTGTGGCGTTGGGTGGGGTGTGTCGATGACTTCCCGGTCCCCGCGGCCACGGTCTCAGCGTCAGCGTCTTGAAGTGGCGGTGACGTCCGTGGTGGAGAAGCGTCTGGGCGCTCTGCCTGTCGCTGCCGAGTTTCTGCGTCGGCTGGATGTCGCCGGGATCGTCGACGAGGTGTGTCCTGGTGGCGCGAGTGCGCTGGTGACGCACGGGCAGGTGATCGAGGCGTTGGTGGCCAACCGGCTGACGTCGCCCGCGCCGTTGGTGCGGGTGGAGGACTGGGCCAGGTGCTGGGCAGTGGAAGAGGTCTTCGGGATCGAGCCCGCTCTGCTCAACGATGATCGTCTGGCCCGGGCACTGGATGCGATCGCTCCGCAGCTGGAGCACATCGCGGGCACGGTCGGGGCGCGGGCGATCGGTGAGTTCGGGATCGATGTGGCCCGGATGCACTGGGACATGACCAGCATGTCCGTGCACGGGGCCTTCCCGGTCGAGGGTCAGGAGGAGGACTTCCCCGTCATTGGCTACGGGCATCCCAAGGACCGGCGCTTCGATCTGAAGCAGGTCCAGGCCGGGCTCGCGGTGTCGGCCGACGGCGGCATCCCGCTCCATGCCCGGGTCTTCGGCGGTGGTGCGGCCGAGGTCAGCCAGGTCGTCGGCGCGATGAAGGACCTGCGGGCCATGGCCGGTGAACGCGACTTCCTGATGGTCGCCGACTCCAAGCTGGTGTCCTACTCCAACGTCCGTGCCCTGCTGGCGGCCGGGGTCCAGTTCATCGCCCCGGCCCCGGCCGCGCAGGTCAAGGACGAGGTCTATGCCGCTCTCGATCCCGCGCAGGCCACCATCGTGGACTGGACGCCCAACCGGGAGGCGGGCAAGCCCGCCGAGCGGCGCGAGACCTACCGCGTGCTGGAGGACACCCACACCCTGACCGGGCCCCGCAAGAGCGATCCTGTGCTCACCGTGCGACGGATCCTGGTCCACTCCACCGCGAACGCCGCCGGCCAGCAAGCAGCCCGGGACAAACGCCTGGCCAAGGCCGCCCAGGACCTGAACAAGCTCACCGCTGCGGCCGGCGGACGCCACTACAAGACCCGGGAGAAGATCGTCGCCCGAATCGGTGTCATCGCCGCCAAGCGCCGTGTCACCTCTTGTCTGCGCTGGACCGTCACCGATAACGAGGACGGCACCCCGGTCCTGGCCTGGCACTTCGACACCGGCGTGCTGAAGGCGGAAGCCGTGGTCGACGGCTGGTACGCACTGCTGACGTCTGTCCCCGCCGACCAGGCGGACGCTGGGCAGACTCTGATCCACTACAAGGGCCAGGGCGCGGTCGAGCGCAGATACCACGACTTCAAGGGCCCGCTCGCGGTCGCGCCGGTCTTCGTGCAGCACAACCGGCGCGTTGCCGCCCTGATCCAGGTCATCTGCCTGGCCCTGCTCGTCTTCTGCCTGATCGAACGGCAGGTCAGACGCGCGCTCGGCCCCGAGCAGACCATGAGCGGCCTCTACCCCGACAACCGCCGGGTCCGCCCCACCGGCCGCATGGTCTTCTACCACCTCGGCGAACTCACCCTGCGCATCGGCAACATCACCGACCCGCCCACCGTCCAGATCACCCGCGGCGTCCAACTCCACCTCCTCGACCTACTCGACACCGACATCGGACAAACCCGCTGGCCACAGACCTGAAACGGTGACCCGCGAAGTCCGGGGCTAGAGAAGCAGCACACTGCAACGAACCGCAAGCGGATCCTCTCCGCCACGGCCGTCGCCCTGGCCGCGGGCGGCGGCCTGCAAATAGTAAACGCCACCGCCAGCTACGCCGATGCAACTCCAAATACGTGGCACCTTCCTACAGGCGCGGACGGCCACGTGAATGTCCAGTGTGAGGTGTGGGTTGGGTGTCGTTGAGGTCGCTGGTTGATGCGGGTTGATGTCATTGGTGGTTGTGGGTCCCTGGTGGGGCCCTCTTTTTTTTGTTGTGTGGGTGGTGACAGGAGTCCGTGTTTCGCCTGGCGGGTGGCCGTGTGGATCGGTGTCATGGGGGCCGCGTGTCCTGTGTCGGGTAGTGGCTTGTAGCAGGCGGTCTGTGATGGGGGAGTGGTATTCGGGGTGGTTCATCAGCTCGGGGCGGGGAAGCGTTTTTGCGTTTTGGCTGGTTGCGGGCCTGTTTCGTAGCGTCCTTGGTCATGGCGGACGAGGACGACAGCGCGGGTGGAGGGGTGCTGGGTGACCGGCGTGAGCTGCTGCGTGTTCCCGCTGTGCGTCAGCTGCAACAGCGGCGTGATCGAGGCGAGTTGACGACGTCGCATGTCCGTCTGGTCGCGTCGTCTTTGGGCGTGAGTGTACGAACGGTGTGGCGGTGGCTGGCGCGGGCCGAGGCGACGGGATCACCGGACCCAGCACCGCGTGCCCGTCTGGAGATCACCGATGACGTCGGTGAGGTCCTCGCGGACTGCCTCGGGAATGTGAAGCGGGCGCACGAGGAACTGGCCCGCCGGGCTCTGGCGGCGGGCCGGCGGCCGCCGGGACTGAGCACGTTGCATGACGCGATCCGCCGGGACCTGACCCCGGGGTTCATGGCCGGGCTGCGGGAGGGGATCCCCGCGGCCCGAGGGTTCGATCCGGCGTTCAAACGGCCTGCGGTTCACCGCAACGAGGTGTGGGAGGCCGATCACCAACACGCCCCGCTACGCGTCGTGCTGCCCGACGGCTCCCTGTCGCGGGTGTGGGTGACCTGGTACGAGGACCGGGCTACCCAGATGGTGATGGGCTGGGCGGTCACCGCATCCAGCGCGCACCGGGACTCGGTCCTGGCCGCGCTGCGTTCGGCGGTTTTGACCGGAGACGACTACGGACCGGCCGGGGGCCTGCCCGCCCTGGTACGGATCGACGGGGGCGCGGACTTCGTGTCCAAAGCGGTCAAGGACGCCTTCGGCGCGCTCGGCGTGCCGCTGCAACGGGTCTACACGCCCCGGCACAAGGGCGGCGTGGAACGGTTGAACCGGACCGCGGTGAGCCGGTTCTTCGCCGATCTGCCCCGCTATACCAAGGCCCCGCTCCTCGATCACCGACGGCGCTCCGGCGAGAGCGACCCGCCGCTGGCCTACGAGGCGTTCGTCAGGTTGCTGCGCGAGTGGGTCGAGCGGCACAACACCGTGGATGTGGTGGCCCGTTTGGGGATGACGCCGCTTGAGGCCTGGCAGGCCGATACCACCGAGTTGCGCGAGGTCAGCGCGCGCGATCTGCGTGCCTACATGATGTCCGGCGACGATCGCCCGCGGAAGATCACTAGTCACGGGGTGCAGTTCCACGGCCGGTTCTACATGCCCGAGGACGGCGTGGGCCGCGTTGGTACCCGGGTGCGGGTGCGGTTCATGCCGCACCACGCCCACGAGATCGATCTGTACACCGCTGTCGGTCACCGCTACCTGGGCCGGGCGGTCCTTGCGGACGAGGCCACCGAGGACGAGCGCCGTGCTGTCCTCAAGTCCCGCTCGGCCAGGGACCGCGAGTTGCGCCGGGCCCTGAAGCGTTCCGCGGTCACACGCCGGGACCGGTACGCCGCCGACACCCAGGCGGGCCCGCCCAAGCGGCTGCCTCGTATGACATCGGCCCAGGCCGCGAAGGAACTGAACGCCACAGACTCCAACCGTGGCGCCGCCCCGCTCGAGCGGGCGACCGAGCGCTACACCCCACGCCTGGGCCCCGCCCCCGGCTGGGCCGTCCCCAGGCGCGCCGCCCCCGATCAAGACCGTGCGACGAGGAGTGATCATGAGTAGTGAAGTGCCGCCCGAGCCGGGGGACATGGAGCCGGAGTTCTACCTCGACGTGCCCGGCGCGAAGCTGGTGACCACCGATGTGCTGCTCCAGGTCCAGGACACGATCGCCGAGACGATCGACGCTCGCGCGATGTCGCTGATCTACGGCGCCTCCGGTCTGGGCAAGACGTTCGCCACCCGCGCCGCGCTCCGGGCCATCGCCCCGGATCTGCTGCTGTCCTTGCAGTTCGCCCGCTCACGTCCGGGTCCGAAGGATCTGCGCGAGGAACTCTTCCACCAGCTGCGCCTGCCGGGGAAGATGCCGGGCACCGCCACCCCGTTGTACCGGCAGCTGATGGCCGCGCTGCCCAGGCGCCCGTACGTGATCGTGTGCGACGAGGCCCAGCAGTACAACCGCGCCTGTTTCGAGCTGATCCGCAACTTGTGGGACAACTCCCGCAAGCAGCGGCCCGGCCGTGCTGTTCATCGGCGGTCACGAGGCCTACGACACACTGCAGAGCGATCCGTCCCTGGCCTCGCGCCTGTGCGCCCGGCGCGAGGTGAAGGCGATGTCCACCGAAGAGATGCTTGAGGTCATCCCGCTGACCCATACCGTCTGGGCCACGGCCGACCCCGAACTGCTCAAGCACATTGACCGGGTGCATGCCGACGGCTCGATGCGCGAGTGGGCCAAGGTCACTCACTACGTTCTCAAGGGCCTGAAGCACTTCCATACCGACACCGTTGACCGGCAGGTGGTCCACGGGGCCCTGGCCCAGTGCTGACGGCGGCCCGCCGAGGCGGCCTTGGCCCGCTGCTCGCTGCGACGGCGAACCCTGTTGATCCCTCAGCGCACTTCCTGAACACCCCAGGCCTTCAAGGGCTGTGCACCTCTGGCCTCCTCGCCGTCCGCCGCGGCGTCGAGGACTGCCACGCCCGGCGCGCGATGCTCTGCGTGACCGGCACCTCCGGTGTGGGCAAGACCTTCGCCGCCCGCGCGGTGCTCGCCGGCCACCCGGCCCACCGGGCCTGCATGCTCACCCTGCCGTCCCGACCGACCCCGGCCGATCTGCGCACGGCTTTCCACGACGCTCTTCACCTTCCCGGACCGCTGCCCGAGGACCCCGGCGTGTGCGACGCCGCCGTCCTTCACGCGCTGGCTGCCCGGCCGCGGACCGTGGTGGTCGACGAGGCACACCAGCTTTCCTCCGCCTCCTTCGAGTGCCTGCGCTACCTCTACGACAGCCTGCCCGGCGGCCTGTGCATTGTGCTGATCGTCGGCGAGGACGGCGAGACGGTGCTGCGCGAGACGCGGATGCTGAAGACTCGGACCGCCACCTGGTGCGAGATCCGCCCGCTGGATGAGGACCTGGTGGCGCTCGCCGCCCGACGTCTGCACCCACTGTGGCAGCAGGCCTCCTGTGCCCAACTACGCCGTCTGGACGGTCACTTCGCCCGAGGCCGGCTGCGCCGCTGGGCCCTGCTCACCCACCATGCCCGCCGTATCCGGTCCGCCACGCCCGCCTGTCGCGGATGGATCGAGCAACTCGCCGCCCGCGTGGACGACGGGGGTATCGGGTGACGCCGACGGCTCTGCGTTCCGGCCCCATCCCGCCGCTCACCCTCATTACTGACGAGGAGGACGATGTGGCGCTGGCCTGCGCGGCTCGCCGCTGGGCCGACCCGCACGGCGGCCGCATCACGGTCGACCCCACCCCTGCCACCGTCACCTCCGCGTTCCTGGCCCGCGACATCCTGGCCGCGCTCGGCCGCACCGCCTACGCGCCCATCCACGCCCCGGTCATCACCGCACAGCCTGCCTGGCGGGCCGTCGCCTGCTGGATCATCGTCGATGACATCCGCCAATTGACCGTCCTGCGCGCGCACCTGCTCACTCCCGAACGCACCGAACAGCTCTGCGTGCTGCGCGAGTTGACCGGTATCCACCTGATCCTGATGTCCAGCGGCGCCACCGCCAACGACAGCGCCCGCCTCACGACGCACCTCGCAAAAGCGCACCTGGGCGGCGAAGTCGAGTACCTCGACGAGGCCGCCGCGCTGCGCCTGTTCACCGGGCCCGCCGCGCCCCGGCCGAAGCTTCCCCACCCCGCCCGGCAGCGGCCACCAACAACGCGATCCACCGTCTCAGCCCCGGCGCACGGCGTTCCACCTCCCACACGCTCCGCGCCAGGCCTCTCCAGCCAGCGCCGTGCAGGACTGCTCGCCGCCCGGACCTGGCTGACCCGGCAGTGCTGGGCGGCATCGCCTGCCTTGCCCGACCAGCGCGATGTGAAGCTCTTCCTGTCGCGCCTGACTACGCTCAGCCCCACCCCCGAGCACACCGCCGCCCGCCTCCAAGGCGCCCGGGACGGCTTCTCAGCAGCCGGCCTGCACCTGTCCACTCCCGCCGATCTCGCCGCCGACAGCGGCCCGGGGATCTCCACGGTCCCCTTTACCGCCCAGGTCGCGCACCACATCAGCCGAGCCGCCCCCGGCCCGCCCCAAGTCGCCGCGCTGGCCGCCCTCTTGTGTACCGGAGCCGCTGTGGATCGCCTCGTCCACGCCACCGTCGACGACGTCCACCCGGACGGCTCCCACCTCGCCCTGCCCGAGCCCTTCAACAGCGAGCACGACCAGGACCACCCACCGCCCCGCGTCTGGTACGCGATCCCACCCCGCGCCCGGCCCTACCTGCACGCCGCCCGCCTCTTCCGCCAACTCGAAGACGCCCCCGGACACTTCCACCTGTTCAGCAAATCCTTCGGCCACCGCCTCGACACCCTCGTGAAGGACGCAGGGCGCCCCATCCCCGCACTCGACCACCCGCACCCCGGTCCGGCCTGGCACCATCAGGCCCGACTGCTGCGCCCGTAAGGAGTAGCGATGAACCACGGCACCGGAAAGCAGGCCCCGAAAGGAGCCGCAGCAACCGTGACCAGCGCCGACCACGAACACCACACAACAACGGCCCGACGCGCGAAGTTCACCGCACCCTCCAAGACGTCCCCGCACCTCGCCCCAGCTCAGACAGACGACGCCGTGCTGGACCAACTGTTCTACGCGACGCTGGACGAATGCCCACAGTGCCGGGCGGCGCTCCTCGACCGCGTCGCCAGCGACGCGAGGGCAACGCACAAACTGGTCGACTGGGCCTGCCTGATCGCATCCGAGATGTACTGCGGACTCCCCGCAGAGCTCACGGAGGAAGACGCGGCGGGCGACACCCGCCTGCGCCCCTCAGCCACATTCCGCCGGCTCGCCATGAAGTACCGCATGCAGCAACGGACCACCAGCGCCATGTACCACACCCGCCAACCCCCGCAGTGCCGCGAGGCCGCGGACACCGCCGTCACCCTGGTCGCCGGGCTCGACAGGTACTGGACGGACTTCCTCTACCTCTGACGCACTCATGCCTGAGCGTGCACCACCGCTTCCCCACGCCGAGAGCACGGAGACCGGTGTGCCGCTGAC